>JAUZOX010000001.1 GCA_030706265.1 Bacteroidota bacterium
AAGTTCTTCTTAAAATGTATTATCTATTTACATTCATTAATTATGGTAGGAATTATCCTATTTTGTACAACGAGAGAGAGGGAAGTATTAAACGGAATAAAAAGTTGTTTGAAATTCACGTTTATTTTTGGTAGAAAATATAACGCATATATGTTAAAGTAAAATAGAACATAAATGCGTTATAATATCTATGAATTATTCAATTATTATGTAGACCAAAGAAATTGAATGATTCTTTTTGAATCCTATATCTGTGAAGGATAATCGTATTTAATATTAAAGAGCGGTATCAGTTTTATCATGGATAAACTTGTTTCGTTTCTATTTCCTTTAATATTCCATCAGTCATTGAATGAAAGCTTAAATAACGGGAGTTTGATTTTAAGTATTTCAATACTTCTCTGTTAGGATAAGATAATCTATCAAGAATGTTGTTGAATCTTTTGCCTTTTCTAATAGCTTCTTGAATAATTATCTCATGTTTTACATTGAAAATATCATCATTTTCATCCTTTCTTATCATCTCTATGGCAATATCAATATCGTTAACTGTAGGAGAATCTTTAATATAACTCCCGAACAGGATAACTTTTGATACCTTAAAAATATATTTTGAGTTTTGGTTTACTTCTTGCACCCTTTCCATAAATTCAAAAAATATTTTTTTAGCTCTTTCCTTTGGAATCGCTATGAAAGCTTTAGCATTTGCTAATGAATTTCCTTTTAACGTTTTGACATAAAGTATTGAAATTTGGGCTGGGTCCCTCTCTATAAATCCGAGATCAATGAGCTCCGTTAATACAATTTTTGCTTGATTTTGATCTGTCTTTAAAAAAATTGCCACAATCTCATAATACAGGAAATCTTTTGATTTAAGTAAATCACGGATTTTTAAAAGTGGAAATCCGGCAATTTCTTCTTTTAAATTTATTTTCATTTGTATAAGTTTTAAGGGATTAAGTATAGTTCAATTTTCAAATGTTGCATTGCATGTCAACTCAAAAACTTAATACGTTATCTGTTCTTGTTGATAATGCTGTATGAATTCACATGCTCCAGATCCTGTAGCAATGGAGATGCTTGCTTGGTCACTTCGGTATATAATGACTTCATCAGTATTCGAGTAAAAACAGAAGTTGTGACCGTTCACAATACTGGCTACCCATTTCAGTTCTTCTTCAAATCGTTTAGCCCGATCTAACCCATCATTGAATAAGTACGTGCTGAATTTATATGAGGTTATTCGATTACATGTATATTCAACTGCAACTACATTACTAACCCGGTTAACGTTTAATGAAGGTTGATGGGATATTTTCTTTTCACACATAGTCAAAGGTTTAAAGGTTTATTTGTTCATATTCTTTTTCAGCGGTTGCCCAAGTAAGATAATTTTCAAAAAAACAGCAACCTAACGTGAATCAGGTTGCTATTATAATACCACTCTTGTCTATGGATTTTTGGGGAAGACCATTGTACAATATAGCACACTAAGTTGATATGCCGACTAAATTGACCACTTCCCACCGTTTTAAAATGATCATCTTAATTTATTTGTTAATCATCAGCAAGGGAGAGTGATCAGGATTCTACGACAGTTTATGGTCAAATTAAAATTGAGGAATAATACCCTAGAACTTATCTGATCCACATGGGAATATAGGTGGTACAGGCGGCATACCTGGAGGTGTACTACCGGGCATTTCATTTGCACTATATGATGCAGGCGGCATACCTGGAGGTGTACTACCGGGCATTCCATTTGCACTATATGATGCAGGCGGCATTCCCAGAGGAGTGCAATCGGACATTTCAGGAGCACTATAAACAACTGGATAAAATGAAATAACATCTGGCCTATCTGTTAAGTTATCCATTATAAATGCAATTGGACTAACAATAATTTTAATACCATCTCTAGGCTCAGGTAAAACAGGTAAGATGAAATCATCAAAGAGAAGAGGTTCATCATCTTCACCGTCAATAGTAGGTAAGAAATGAATAGTAGCAGAACCTAAACTTGGATATAATACCCCATTAAGTTCAATTGTGTTTCCACTGTAATTTTCGTAAATCATAGATTTTGTAGTTTAATTTATAAAATTGAAAAATCAATCATGTTAATGATTGTAGATGATTATGTTAGGATTAAATAAGACTTAATCAGAAATACTACTCCGAAATATATCTGGGTTTGAAGATTCAATGAAGTTGATAATTCTGTTTTCATCAGAGTTAACTAAAGGATTTTATTAAAGATAAAGTTTAGGGAATTTTAGCTGCACCAAGGAGGAGTCATAACTTCCTCCTGGTACAACTCTTTCCACACACACGGAAAGTAGGCGGCCAAACCTAATAGTAAATATCATCAAAGCCCCCTGTCGTATTGTTAATGGGTTTTATTTGCCCATTTAAAGAAGTAGGGAAAGGAACTCCAATGGAGCCCCTTCCATAACCAGGAAAGATTATTCAATCGGTTATTTTTTACTTCTTCCTTTTAAAAGCAACTATGGACAAGCATGTATAGAGAGAGGTTACACATGTTTATTTTGATTATCTGAGAAGCGGATTCATCAGCTTTTATAATACCTATCGGTGTGTCTAAAAGCATGAAAATAAGGGTTATATCATAATTATGAATTCTCGAACAAGGAATTATTTAGTGTGGTTCAATAAGAATTTACTGGTGATCAGTTGAAAAGTCTTACGCCAATATTTATTTTCACTGTCATTATTTATTTGATTGAACTTAAAAAGTTACTAGGCCCTCTTCTGTTGTTGACTTTTGGCTAAACAAAAGTTTAATTACAATTCGGCCCTTCGGGCCGATTGTTTACCGTAGGTAACGTTTAGATGCGCAAGCAGCTCACACCGGAACGTGACGTTTAGATTGCCAATTGGCAGCTCATTGTACTACTCCAGTATCCGGTATTTTTTATTCGAATCATTTATTTTCAACAGCAATAAGGCACTGGGTACCTTTCCCAACAGAAATCGACGGGGGGGGTTATTAATAGTGAGGCCTCGCTCAAAATATATAACCAATTTTTTTTTACAATATTTCAAAGATAGAGATCGAAATTATTTTGAATCTCTCTACAATATAAATTATTGGAATACAGGCATGTTATTATTTATCAGTTAACAACTACTCTTATATTCTTACATGGGATGATCATAATGTTATCGATAATATGATTCATCTTTTTCATCCATCATAATATTTCTGTAGGAGTAAGTTGGAGTCAGTGCAGGGAATGTGTAAATTGTTTCGAAGGACATATCAATGAGCATCTCCTGCACTTTTGGGTCATTAGAGAATATACCCAGACCGTGTTGATTGTACCACTCGATTTCCTTATTAATGTTGTTTCTGTTATTTGCTTGCATATAGTTAAATTTTTCAATGCAAAAATAACACAACATCATAATTAATACAAATAAATATAATAATATAATTATAAATCAATATTGAATATACACGTAATAATATATTATCAATAGATGAAACGCTATCATATTCGTCTCTATAAGTGCCGTTTAAGATAGGGTGCTTGTTGCAATTAATAAGATAGCGATAGAGGAAGGCTTGGAAGATTTAAAAAGCATTACACAGGATAGCACTGTTGTCAAAACCAATATTCATTACCCCACCAATAATTCTTTGGTTTGGGACTGTATCAAAAAAGCACCCATTTATTATCTCAGTTAAAGGAAGAAATGGATACCTTGAATTTTATTGATTACATGAAATCGGCCAAGAAAACCTATTATACAATCAATATGACCAAGAAGGAAGAGAAACGATACGACCTGTTAAGTAAACAACTGATTCTATTTACCAAGATGATTAATCAAACCTCTAATGCGATAAAAAAAAAGTCCACGAGCCTTATCGCTTATTTCATTCAGTTAGAGTTGACAGAGTTGCTCCCCAAGATGCAACAGATATATGACATTACGTATCGGAAACAGATTCAAGGGAAAGAGGTTCCAAATGAAGACAAAATATTTTCGATCTATGAAGATCATACAGATATTATTGTCAAAGGACAGCGGGAGGTACTCTTCGGACATAAAGTAAATCTGGCAGCCGGAAAAAGTAATCTTATACTTGACTGTCAGATATTAAAAGGAAATCCTTCTGACAAATCATTGTTTCAGACCACGATAGATACAGTTATCAGCAACTATAGTATCGTGCCTCGCGACAGCACCACTGATGGAGGGTATGCCAGTTTAGAGAATTAGAATTATGCCAGGAAAGCAGGTGTTAAAAATATTGGTTTTAACAAGGTTGTGGGTAGTATGCAGAATATTGTCAGCAGTTTGAACATGGAAACCAGGTTGAAAAAGTGGCGCAGTTCAATGGAGGCAATTATCTCGAATGTTAAACGTGGTTTTAATGTATCTACCTGTAATTGGAAAGGATGGGTGCATTTCAAGGCCAAGGTTCTTTGGAGTGTTTTGGCTTACAATTTCAGAGTGATGACAGCGCTTATTATAGTTCAAATGAAGAGTTCACTAAAAACAGGGTAGAAAGTCTTAATATTCTTCATTTCAATCGTTTAAATATTATTTACTACAAAGTGATATAAAACAATATTGCATATGAAATTAAAAATCTCACAGTTATTAACAGCTTTTGGCCGATCAAAACTGAATAACTCTGATTGAATATTAGGTTTAAACATGTCCCCTGGTGTTTATTTTGATATACAAATATCAAACATTATTACGTTGATATACAAATATATATGTTTCACGTGGAACAAAATACACCATGATAATCAGCTAATTAAAGATATGTTGATAAATAATTTACTACATTGTTAATCAGAACATTATGAGCATTAGTTGTGAACATTGAAATTCAAGAAATATTCCAGTATTTTTGGACTTTACCTTTTTATACTGGACTCATTATTGCAATTCATTTTCTGAAACGGGTCTCTGAATTAATCGATTGAATGTGACCAAAATTTATTAAGGTTCAAAAACACATCATCGATAATTGTTCGCGTCTTGAATCTTTTTTAATCCACGATTTAATGTAAATTTGACCCTGTAATAATTTGATTAGTATGGATAAATTCTACCTTGAAAAAATTCTGATTGAAAAATTGAAAGAAGGCGATAAAAGCGCCTTTTCTTTTCTTTTCAATGCATATTATACAGATCTGGTATTGTTTGCTAACACGTTTCTTAAAGATCAGGATAATTCTGAAGAAATAGTTCAGGATGTATTCTTGAAGTTATGGGAAGAACGTGAAGTTATTATTTTTACATCAACCCTAAAGTCGTATCTTTTAAAGTTAATTCAGAATAGATGTCTGGATTGGTTACGACATATAAAAGTCAAGAATTCTTATTACGAACTGGCAATAAATAGTTTACCTTTACTCGAATGTGATACTGAACATTATATTCTAAGATCTGAAATAGAGAATATTATTGAAAAAACAATGACGAAAATACCTTTTGAGCTATCAGATACATTTAAATTGAACCGTTATGAATGTTTGAAATACAGAGAGATAGCGGAAAAATTGCATATTTCTAATCGAACGGTTGAAGATCGTATCAGCAAGGTTTTAAAGATTCTAAAGGAAGAACTCAGAGATTATTTCATTACAATTTTTATAATTCTGTCAACATTATTTTGGTAAACAATTTCTTTTTCGAAGAATAAAATCAACTTACAACTCACACATATTTATCTACATTAGCTTTCCTACTGATCCACTTGATAGCTATAGGTATTTGTGAACTGTCTCGGATCATTTTTTTGACGTTATCATTTTTTTTGAATGTGGTTTTCAATTTCTAAAACGTTGTTACAATGAAAATGGATCATATGAATAATTTAGAACAAGAAGAGGCTCTTCGATTAATTACAAAGTATCTGACAGATAGTGCAACAGATGAAGAGATAGCCGAACTTGAATCTTTGATAAAAGCATCGCCTGCCAACTGGAATTATTTTATGGGAATGAAAAACATATGGCATTCCCTGGACAAAAGTATCAATCCGGCTACGATATCACCCAAAAATGCATTAGACAATGTAATGAAGCAGATTTCAAATGAATACACTATTATACGCCTTTGGAGATTTTTCAAGACGGCTGCAGCTATTTTGCTCATTCCATTAGTGTTAGGTGGTTTATTCTGGATGAAATTCACACTTGATAAAACCTCGACTGCTTATAAAGAGGTTTTTACAGCAAACGCTACCCGCTTAGCGTTCAATCTGGATGATGGAACGAAAGTATGGCTTAACGCTGGAAGTAGTTTAAAATATCCTGAGAAGTTTACCAGTCAACAACGTTCGGTATATCTTAAAGGTGAAGCCTATTTTGAAGTTAAATCTGATAAGTCAAAGCCGTTTATTGTTAATACGCAATCAATTTCAGTTAAAGCCACTGGAACAAAATTTAATGTACGTGCGTTTCTAGACCAACAATTATCAGAGGTGTCATTATTATCGGGGCAAGTTTCTGTCTTTAAATCCGGATCAAAAGAAAATACAATTATTTCACTTTTAAAACCTAACCAGCATTTAGATTATAATACCAATTCTCATCAAGGAGTACTTGAAGAAGGTGATCTATACAAGTATATATCTTGGCGTGATGGGAAGATTATCTTTCGCAATGATCCTTTAAGTGCAGTTTTAGAACGTATAGGTGAATTTCATAATGTTCATTTCCAGTGCACAGATAAAAAAATATTGGAATACCGCTATCATATTACTTTTCAAAATGAATCACTTGATGAGATTTTGGACATCTTAAAGGCATCATCTCCTATAGACTTTAAGATAATGAAACGAAGTATTGATTTATCTGATAGTTCAATGCCTAAACAAGAAATCATCATTTTTCCAAAACGGAAATAAAAATCATAATTAATCTTAAAACATAAATGCCTATGTAAAAGAAAATAAAACTCATTGTCAGAAAATAAAAAAAGAGGAAATGTGCGCTAACACATTTTCCTCCAAGATTACTAGTCAATAAAGCTGGTAATAAATTTTTCGGAAATTCAATTATTTATTCATCGACTAATGTTACAAAGTTATGAAAATAAAAATCATCAATGCATGGTTAGATAAACATTATATTTACAAAATCCTGTTCATTATGAAATTTACCTTGTTCTTTATGATACTCGGAATAATGAATATATTCGCCCTTAATACATATTCTCAATCAGGTAAAGTTTCTCTCAATTTCAAAAACACCACAGTTGAAGAGGTACTAAATTCAATTGAAAAGGGAAGTGAGTATTATTTCGCTTATAATCAGAAATTAATTAATGTAAACCGAAAGGTTGATATTGTAGCAAAAAACAAGGATATCAAGGATGTGCTACGTGAACTTTTTAAGAATACTAATACCGATTATGTTGTAATCGATCATCAGATTGTTCTTTCACATAAACAAATTACAGAGAATGAATTGTCTGATATCCAGCAACAAGTTAAAGGTGTTGCGATAACAGGAACCGTTGTCGATTCCAAAACAGGAGAAACTATTCCTGGGGTTAGTGTTTTTATTAAAGGAACTACTAAAGGTACACTTACAGATAAACAAGGAAAGTTTAACATTACTACAACTGACCCTAAAGCAACACTGAGTTTCTCATTTATGGGCTATGAAAGACAGGATATAAGTGTATCTGGGAAGACAAATTTAAACGTATCGTTAGTATCAACTGTGACAAATCTTGAAGAGGTTGTTGTTATAGGTTATGGTACTGTTAAAAGATCTAATTTGACAGGTGCAGTTGCATCAGTGAAAATGGATGACATACCAATTGTGGCAACTAATTCGGTATCAAACTTGTTAACAGGACGGGTGCCGGGACTTGTTATTACACAAAACTCCGCAGATCCGACAAGTGATTATTCTATCTTGGTGCGTGGTGCGACATCTACCGGAGCAGGGAATAGTCCGCTTTATGTTATCGATGGCTTTACCGGAGGAGATATCAATGCCGTAAGTCCGAACGATATAGCGTCGGTGGAGGTATTAAAAGATGCGAGCGCAACAGCCATTTACGGGGCTCGTGCAGCCAATGGGGTTATTCTGGTGAGTACAAAGAAAGGAAAAAAGGGAAAACTGGAGGTGGGTGTGCAGCTTAATACGTCTGTTCAAACTATTTCTAACCCCTATAATATCGTTTCTGCAAAGGAATATATGAGTCTCACAAATAAGTTTTATGTGGAAGAATGGATGTTTCAAAAGAAAATTGCGCCTTATGGCAACGTAGATCCCTCTACTGTAACAACTTCTCCCAAAGTTGCCTTTACAGATCAGGAAATCTCCTCTGCCAGTAATGTAACCAATTGGTTTGATGAAATATCCCGTACAGGTACTATTGACAATCAGAATATCTCGATTAATGGGGGAAGCGATCAGGCCACATACTCATTATCTTTGGGACATTTCAAACAAAAAGGGGTTATATTCAATAGCGGATATGAAAAGTTTATGGGGCGGTTGGCAGCTGACTTCAATTTGTCTAAATGGCTTACCACTGGTGTTTCGATTACTGGTAACCAGCAAAATTCTAATATGGCAGAAGGGAATTCTGGTACTGAGGATCCTACCGGTGTTATAAAAATGGCGTTGGCGTATCCCGGATATTTGCCTATCAGAGATGCTAATGGAAATTATCTTATAAATCCGGATCACCCAACCTACCCCAATCCGGTTTCCTATAAAGAAGTGACTAATACTGAAATAAGCAATCGTTTTCTTATTACCAATTATTGGAGTGCCAAAATTAGGAAAGATTTGACATTTAGGGCCAGTATGGGCCTCAATCAGTCTTTTATCAGAAGTAATCAATATTACCCCAAAACAACCTTGCGTGGAATCTCTGTGAATTCATACGCATCTATCGTGGAAAGACGTAATAATAATTATTTGTTGGATGCGACTTTAACCTACAAAAAATCGCTTTTCCAAAATCATAGCTTGACAGCGATGCTCGGCTATGCCTACCAAAAAATTATAAACGAAAATGTTTCGGCCTCGAATTCTGATTTTTTGACTGATGTGTACAATGTTTATAATTTAAGCGGAGGAGGAAACCTGACAAAAGGTGTTGGAAGTGGAAAGTCCATTAGCAAATACCTTTCCTATTTTGGACGTGTGAACTATGATATCAAAGATAAATATTTGTTTACATTCACCCTGCGTGCAGATGGTAGCGATCGCTTCGGTGTGAATAATCGGTATGGATACTTTTCGTCGGGGGCAGTTGCATGGCGTATCTCGCAAGAAGATTTTATGAAATCACTGGAATCGATCTCAAACCTGAAGCTTCGCTTCAGCCTCGGCCAAACGGGTAATTCAGAGATTGGTGGGAATGCTTATGGTTATTACTCCTCAGGGAGTAACTATGTTATTGGTGGCAATCTACAAACTGGTGTTTCCGAATCCCAGTTGCCAAGCCCTAATCTAAAATGGGAAACGACTACAGAATTTAACCTTGGAATCGACTATGGTTTTTTCAAGAACCGGCTGAGGGGATCTGTGGATGTTTTTCGTAAAACTGTTTCCGATTTATTGGACAGCCGTAATGTGGGTTCTTATTATCCGGTATCTTCAGTTGCGGATAATTTAGGATCAACGTTAGGTCAAGGATGGGAATTCCAGTTAACAAGCACTAATGTGCAGAAAACTAATTTCAACTGGACGACAACTTTAAGCCTCTCTCATTTTTATGATCGTTGGAAAGATCGTAATCCATATACTATATTGTCAGTCTATCAAACATCAACAGACCCGTTGCATGTTGGATGGGGATATGTCAGCGATGGATTGATTCAGCCAGGAGATGATGTTTCGTACATGCCAGGGGCTGTCGTTGGAACGATTAAGTTGAGAGATTTGAATGGATGGCTCAAAGACGAAACCGGGAAATATATTTTGGACAAGAACGGCCGGCAACAGCTTTCTGGCAAGCCGGATCACGCTATAGACGATGCCGATAAAGTTATAATCAACCATAGCCAACCTAAATTAACCGTTAGCTTAAATAACACCTTTCAGTATAAGAACTTTGATCTCAGTTTCTACTTTTACGGAGAGCTTGGCAGGGAAAAGTACAACAATACCCTCAAATGGTTTCTGATGGCAGACAGGTTTAGGATGAGGGACAATACTTTGACTGATGCTTCTAATTTGTGGAGACATGATAATCTGAATGGTAAATATCCTTCTGGATTGGATGTAAAGTATGATAGTAGTAGCGATTTTTGGGTTGAGAAAGCAGATTTTATCCGTCTTAAAAGTGTGACTCTGGGATACACTCTTCCAAAATCTACTGGTAAATTTTTCCAAAATGCCCGTGTTTATGTGGATGCACAGAATTTGTTTGTGATCACTAATTATACTGGTTCGGACCCTGAAACCGACGGTTTTTCCGCATACCCCAACCAGCGTACTTATTCTATAGGTTTAAATTTAAACTTTTAAAAATATAATATGAAAAAGAATATTTCTATATATAGTTTTATAATGCTGATATGTATTGGTATTATGAGCTGCACTGATTTGATGCACGAAGAATTTGGGAAAATTCCTTCTGACACCTTCCCTTCCTCTAGTAAAGATTTGGATGCTGCTGCCATTGGCGTTTACAGTTCTCTTGGCAATTCATTCATTGCGCAAAGTCTTGATTATTCCGGGCTAACAGCAAATGAGCTATGTACAGATGAAATGAATACTGCTTGGGGAGGCACCTGGCAAATATTTAACCGTTTTGCCTGGACAGCTAATAGTAGTCCCGCATCAAGTTTGTACTCTACATACATGAAGGCAATTACGAAAGCCACCCGCTTGATCGACGCTTTACAAAATTCAAGTGTGAGTGCAGAAAAGAAAATGGCATCTATTGCTGAAATGCGTGTTCTCAGAGCATTCTATGCCAATGCACTGTATTCTTTATATGGACCACTGCCTATTGTCACAGATCCGAAAGTGGCCAATGATGTTTATACAGCGTACAAGCCGGTACGTCCGACAAAAGAAGATTACGTGAACTTTATGATTAACGAATTAAAAGAATCCTATTCTTTGCTGCCAAACAAGTCTTCCAGTGAGAATTGGGGACGTGTAGATAAGGGTACCGCATTAACCTTGCTAATGAAAATCTACTTGGATTCAAAGATGTGGAATGAAGCAAATACAACAGCAGGAGATATCATAAATATGGGCATTTACGGTTTACTTCCTTCGTATGCAGATGTTTTTAATATTGCCAACGAAGGCCCGGGAAACAAAGAAGTTATTTTTGTGATCCCCAGGATTACTTCCAATGCGTCATCCTCCTGGTCATATTTTGCCTGTGTCTTGCCTTCCAAGCCTCAAATGAAAAGCAAAACGGGTGTGATTATGACTGTTTGGGGCGGCTTGAAAATGCCTTGGGAATATTACGATAAATATGAAACACAAGACCAACGATTGAATACTATTATCCGTTATTACGTTGATGTAAATGGCAATCAGGTGGATTTTCGTACTGTGACAGATTCGAAGGCTGTCGGGGCTATTCCTATGAAATATTCGGAAGACCCTCAGCATCTGGCGGCAGCCCAAGGTAATGATTTTGTCGTTTTCCGCTATGCCGATGTATTGTTGTCAAAAGCAGAAGCGTTAAATCAGCTAAATGGCCCCACGGCCGAGAGTATTGAATTAATCAACCAAATACGCAGAAGAGCAAAAGCAACGGAAATTAAATTGGCTGATTTTACAAAGCAAAGCTTAGATGATTTTATTCTGGATGAACGTGGCCGCGAATTATACAACGAAGCTCATCGCCGGAACGATTTGATTCGTCATGGAAAATTTATCCAAAGCGCAGTTAATAGAGGTGTTAACGCGCAACCTTATCAGGTACTTTATCCTATTCCTCAATCAGCGATCAGTGAAAACCCGAACCTGAAACAGAACCCAGGCTACGAGAATTAAATTTTTCAATACAGGGAAGACAAAGAGATTTGTCTTCCCTGTATTGAAAATTGTCTAAAAATGAAAAATTAACTTTTGTATGTGAATAAGAGGAAGAAAAGTCACAACTTTACTTTGCCAGGAAATAAATCCTGATCATTAAGGTTCACCTAAATCTTAGAAACCGTTTATATTTCATATCTCTAAGATTTTTTGTGTCGCCCCTCAAGCGGTTGCCGGAAGCACAAAAAATCAACAGACAGTTGTCTGATTTGGGTAAATTTTTGATTTTTGAACGTAGTTCTAATTTTTAAACAATCTGCTATAAACACGCAAAATAGTTGTAATTTAATTGAGTATGGACATGGATCAATCTTCAGGAAAAAGGAAAAAGTATTGGAGTCGGGTTGTGTGGTTTTTATGCATCATATTGCTTTCCCAAAATTTGTACGCGAAAAAAAAGACGGTATTTACCATTGGTGACTCTACAATGGCCGAGAAATCGCCTAACACCACGGAGCGCGGATGGGGAATGTTGTTCTCAAGTTTTGTAAATACTGACCAAGTACAAGTAAAGAATTACGGCAAGAATGGCCGAAGTACCAAAAGCTTTATCGACGAAGGCTGGTGGACGACGGTGCTGGATTCGTTGCGTCCAGGTGATTTTGTGCTTATTCAGTTTGGCCATAACGATGAGAAAACTGATGTTTCCCTGCATACCGATCCTGCCACAAGTTTTCGTGAGAACCTGAAAAAGTTTGTGTACGAAACCCGGGAGAAAGGCGCGACGCCGATCCTGCTCACCTCTATCGTGCGCCGCAGCTTCGATGCCGATGAAAATATGGTTGACTCGCATGGCGATTTTCCTCAGGCAACGCGCGAAACAGCGCGGCAATTAAAAGTTCAGTTGATTGATATAGAATTGAAAACCAGGCTGATGGAAAACATAGCTGGTTGGATTGGCACGCACAAAATTCACCAGTTTGAACCACCGAAGGAAATAGACAACACCCACTTATGCAATTTTGGTGCATACGTTGTTGCCCGGATGGTATCCGAAGACATCAGGAAGCAGAATATTTCAATACCGTTAAATGCAAATCCTGCTCTATTGACCAGTGCCAGTGACAATACGCTCGATCTGGCGTACGATTATTTTGCTGATAACATCCAATCGGCCCAAAAGACGCTCTCTAGTTTGTCTTCCGCTTCGGGACATAGCGATTTTTCAACAGCAATTGGTAGCGCCCAAAGCGAATTCGATAAACATGCATTTGAGAGTTTGAAAGAAATTGGCGAAGCTACAAAGAAGCTCCGCTTTGCAGAGCGGACTTGCCGTTGGACACAATTCGCCCCGTTCGACGCTACTTTTGCCATAGGAAACGCAAGTTTTGAAGAAGGCGCGGGCTGGAATTCTAAAGTAGGTGCCAATATACCGCTGGCATGGCAGGCGGAGGCGAAGCTCATAAATGGCCGTATGATACAAAAAAACACAAACGCAAGTGACGGGTACTTCTGTTATTCAATTGCAGCAGATACAGGCAGTTCCACTAACTTTTATCAGGATATTACTTTGCCCGTAGGAGAATATACCTTAACAGTTGATTTGAAACCCAATACCGGAAGTAATACCAGGCTTTATTCAAAGATCGGTGATCAAACTGATAGTACTCTAGCCCCAGGCCCTTATAATTCATGGGAAACCATATCAGTTAACTTTGCAGTGCCAGTCGATAATGCAACAGTCCAGCTTGGGGTTTCTGCCTCAGCGACTATTGAAATTGACAATTTTAAACTTATGAAGATAAAATGAAAACTGGATTGCCAGTATTTTTTGATATATGTTATCACTACTGTCCAGTTAAAATAATCTGAGTGACAGTTAAGTTCTTTGACATCTTTGTAATCTACATTTGCAATAAGCTCATTTACAGGAGTTTTATCAAGAAGTGATATCCCAATTACCTGTAATATTTCGTAGGTAGACCTTGATATTTTCAACTCATTCCCTACGATTGAAACCAGACAGTAGGTAATAAGAGCACAATAAATTTGGATTAGAACAGCATTTTGAGAAGTACCCCAAAAAGATTTTATTTTCAGATGTTGTTTAATCCATTTGAAGATGTTATGGAAAGCTTTACATAACTTCTTTTATGGAAAGTAAAAGATTATGTAAAGCAACATCGATAAATAGTGCTGTAACCATTATAAATAGGCAACTACTTTACAATATTACTTTACATAAATCTTAGAGCTAATTCTTAAAGTTTTCTTCAGATGAAGCAGATTGAGCCATAAACTGAACAAGGTTACTTTATCATAAAAATATATTATGATCAAACATAGCAGATAATAAGCCTGATAATCAGTTTACTTAAACTACACCCAGCAGTTCTTCTCCTTTTTTGACATTATTTATTTTACTACTTTTAGCTCAAGCATAATGCTCATTATTAAATTAAACAATAATATTTATGGAAAGTGTTTATGGAAAGTAACAACGTGTTTAGGGCCTTTCAAGAAGGTAAATGCTAAATACTTTACATAATCTTTTACTTTCCATAAAAAAAGAGCTCTATCTGCCAACGATTTTTATATAGTAAGGCCACTTGAACGGACGTGATATCAAAATTATTGGTTAGGTAAATGAATGTTCGATTGGTTTATTCATCGTGAAATTTAACTCTGCGAAGTTTGTCTGGATACCTTTTGGAAATATAAAATCCTTTGAGTTTGCCAATTTGGTTACATAATACACCAGAACTCTTGTCAATCTTTTGAGAATATATCCTGTTAAATTGAAGGTTTGATTTTGCACGGATAACAAAAAAGGCTGAATGTTGAGTTATCTTGAACAGTCTCGTGTAATCGACATAACCTCTGTCAAAGATGTAATACGCATTTTGCTCATAATTAAGATAATCCATTGCGTTTACATCATTCACCTTTGCAGGAGTAATATGCACGAAAGCAGGTATTTGAGTCGTTATATCAAAAAGAGTATGTAGTTTTATGCCTCTTTATGCCTCCTTTTGCTTTACGAAACTTTGCCCACCAGAAGACACTCAAACAGAGATCAATGGTTGATGAGTCAAAAGCATATACAGTTCCTTTGATCTCAAAATCATCATTAGCTCTGTTCCTTCTGGCAATATCAATAAGGTGATAAGCAAACTCTTCAAATATTTTGCTATTTCTCGTTTCATTGGCTTTAGCCAGATTGCTCCTTGTAACGTTTTTTCCAAAACCCAGGTGGTAGGATTTGTTACTATGAGCATTCAAAGCAACCATTAAATCCCGAAGACTATCCCGATTAGTGAGTTGACCAAAGAGCATACAAAGCAATTGGTTCCAGCAAGTGAAATGCTTGACATACTTATTGCCTTCATACTTTTCAACTATACGATCGAAAATCCGTTGAGGGAGAAATTCAACTATCTGTGCGAACACATATATGCCTTGATTCATTGTTGGGTGTTAATTTTCCAACGAACATAATCAATTCAAATAATAGCTTGCAAAATGTAGATTTTCAATGATTTCAAAGAACAAATTTTATTTTTTAATGGACACTAATGATGAGAATTTAAAAATTAATCACTAATCTAATTTAACTGATGAAACACAATAAAAATAGAATCCAGCAATCGCTTATTGGCTCCCTGGCTTTATCTGATCATCTCCCTGAAATTATCAGCCATCCAGGGAAATGGCACCGTTTATTATTGATACTTGGCTGCCAGATTTGGTTTTTGCATTTAGATGCCCAAAATTTCGGAATCCGGAACAGAATCCCGACTCCTAATGATAGCCTGGTGTCATTTGTTGTTAACAATGATGGCAGTGCAACATTCCGGCTTTATGCTCCTGATGCGAAGTCTGTTGAATTAGGAGGCGACCTCAAAGCTGAAAAAATTGAACGGGCCAACAATGGCGTATGGACCATGAGTACAGGTCCAAATATCAATCCAAGTGCTTACCGGTACGTTTTCAAGGTGGACGGAATGAACGTCATTGATCCGAAAAACCCAATGGCTGCAGATTTCCGCCCCATGGTAGAACTTGTGCCTAAAAGCGAATCCTTATTCTGGCAGAAAAAGGATGTCCCCCATGGCCTTATGTCGATCGTATATTATGAATCAAAAGCTACAAATTCAACAAGGCGGATGTTTGTATGGACACCTCCCCGGTATTTTTCAAACGATAAAAAAATTCCTGTCCTATACTTAATGCATGGTGGCGGAGACAATGATACCAACTGGCCGGGGCAAGGAAAAGCAGGATGGATTCTTGACAATTTGTTTGCTGAAGGAAAAATTACGCAGATGATTGTTGTTATGCCTGATGGCAGTATTCCAGTTGAAATTTTTGCTCATGACTTGGGAAGTAACATCATTCCATTTATTGAAGCTAACTTCCGGGTATTGGCAGATGCCCCACACCGGGCTATTGCGGGGCTTTCTATGGGAGGGATACAACTGCTGGAAACTCTGGTGGACTATCCCGATATGTTTGCGTATGTCAATGTCATGAGTTCTGGATGGTTTACAAGAAATCCTGAATCACTTGAAAAGTATGACCAACGTGTGAAGGCTGTAGCTCCAATCTTAAAAAAGAATATTAAGTATTTTATTTTTACAACAGGCGGAAAAGCTGACATGGCTTCAAATAATACTCCCCCGACACAGGCTATTTTCACGAAATACGGTATTAAATCAGAGTTTAGCGAGATGGACGGGGGGCACACTATGTATGTATGGAGGCACGACCTATACAATTTTACCACGAAAATTTTCAAATAACCATCACAAAGTTATCAAACTTTCACAAATCATAAAAAGAAACTAAAATGGAAAATATTAAGAAGAATAAAATCGGATTAAGAATTAAGTTTTTATGGTTATTGACCTTTTTACCGGTTATCGCATTTGCCGCCGACCCACCTGGAATTCCTGATGGCTGGTCTGATGGTTTTGTTTACGACAATGGGGCTCGCATCCACTATTATCATGCTGTTCCTGCACCTGGGAAACCGGTGATTGTAATGGTTCATGGGGTAACTGATAATGGCCTCTGCTGGACAACGCTAACATGGAAATTACAAGGCGCTTATGACATATACATGCTTGATGCCCGCGGACACGGCTTGTCAGATCCTTTTACCTCTTCCGATGATGGTGAGACCTTGATTAAAGATGTAGTAGGTTTTGTGAAAACTATGAATTTTGAGAAGCCCATTCTTATAGGACATTCAATGGGTGCAGCTACCGTAATGCGTGTAGGTGCTGAATATCCGGATTTGGCAAAGGCAGTTATCATGCTTGATCCGGGGCTTCCCCGAAAAAATGCCGGAGATCGTCCTCCTGTTCCAAATACCCGTCCAAGTGCCCCACCACGAACTCAGCAAAATCAATCTTCAGTGCCTGACCGCCTCTCCTATAATATGTTTGGTGATCCAGAGACTTTGGTGAAACAGAATAACTATACCTTCAAAGATTTGGTAGAAAAAGGCACCAGGGACAATCCTAAATGGGGCATCGTGGATGTTAAATATTGGGCGTTGTCAAAAAAACAGTACCACGGATCATACACGCAAGAGCAATCGCAAGCGATGAGGGGCACCATGAGCACAGGAGAAGCATTGGCAAAGATCACCGTCCCCTCACTTGTCCTGAAAGCTGATGCATCGCCGGAAGTCCGCAAGGCCAACGAAGAGACTGTGAAAGACCTGCCAAGGGTTAAGTTGGTGCACATGGATGGAGCAGCACACAACTTGCATCACGATCAATTAGAAAACACAGTGAAAGAGATCAATGAATTTCTGTCAAAGCTGTAAAATAAATATGCACTATGAACCTTGAAAAATTGTCGATCGCTCTTTTGGCAGTTGGTCTTTTGCTAACCGTGCAACTTACAGTTTATGCACAAGCATCCGATGAAAAACTGTTGTGGCCATTGGGTATTAAAGATAACCCCGTACAACATACTACTGCCGAAGAGATGGAAAATTTCGATGTACATCCGTATTCTCTTTCAAAAAAGAACCGGGTATTTCGGAAAGTGTCCGTTCCTACTTATGTTTTGCATCTGCCATCGCCCGAAAAAGCAACCGGGGTAGCCGTAGTTATTTGTCCCGGAGGCGGTTTTGTGGATAATTGGTTCGATCGGGAAGGTACTGACCTGGCGCTTTGGCTAAAAGAACAGGGCGTGGCATCGTTGGTGTTGAAATATCGCTTGAATGCCAAAAATAGCAGTGGAAATTCTGTAGTTCCTAATGATGTGTATTTCACAGCGATATTCGACGATGCAAAACAAGCGATCAGGACTTTACGAAAGGATGCATCGAAACTAAATATCAATCCTAATAAAATTGGTATTTCAGGCTTTTCGGCTGGTGGGTTCATGGCGGTTGAACTTGCTGTAGCCGACGAAATAAAAGAAAGTCCCGACACGGTTAGCTGGAAACCCAATTTTGCAGGCCTTTTTTATGCAGCTTTTTTTAAGAATTATACTGTTCGAAAAGAAAGTTGTCCGCCGGTTTTTATCATCAATGCCGCCGATGATAAATTAACTACTGCCCCCAAATGTATTGATTTCTATACATCTTTGTTAAAAGCGGGGGTGCCAGCCGAAATGCACATATACAACAAAGGCTCCCATGGTTTTTCAATGGATTTTTCCAAAGGAGAATCGCTAAAGTATTGGTCCGAAAGCTTTTTAGCCTGGTTAAAGGATATTGGGATGATAAATAGCAGGTAATAAGAATTATTAGTTACCAAAAGACATTCGCAAATGAGAATACTGAAATTGATTTTTTTTCTCTTTGTCCCGTCTTTGTTGACGGCACAGGATCTTCCTTACAAAAACTCATACGCATTTGGCCTCGATGTTTCCTTCGTCAGGCAGCAGGAAGACAACGGCAATAAGTTCATGGATACCGATAGCACGGTGAAACCTTGTTTGCAGATATTCAGAGAACATGGGTACAACTGGGGGAGGATCATGATCTGCAACGAACCGGTTTCAGGCCGCCTTACTCAGGATATTAAATATGTTGTCTCCGCAGCGCAGGATCTTAAGAAGTATGGATATAGTTTCCTGCTCGATTATATGATGTCGAACGGATGGGCCAATCCGATGGTTCAGCCTGTTCCTTCATTGTGGAAAAACCTGAAACATTCAGAAAGAGTAAAAGTTGTTTATCAATATGTTAAAGAGACGATGACTGCACTGAAGGATGCGGGAGTGATGCCTGATATGGTACAGATAGGAAATGAGATAGGCAACGGTTTTCTCTGGCCCGATGGTCGTATCAGGTACGACAGTCTGGAGTTGAGCAAATGGAAGAATGTTGCGGATTATCTTTCTGCCGGTGCGAAAGCTGTAAGGGAAGTTGCAGGGAAGGAAAAGAATGTAAAAATCATGCTGCATGTCGATCATGGAGGAGATATTCCAATGACAAAAACATTCTTTAATAAAATGCGTGAGTTTAAAGTAGATTACGATGTGATTGGCTTTTCATTCTATCCATGGTCACATGGCACACTCCTCGATTTAAAGGATAACCTTAGGTTTGCTGCAAAGGAGTACGGTAAGGAAATTATTGTTGTGGAAACCGGTTATTATTGGAGGCATGGCAATAATTTCAGAAATATCAAACCTCCTTTTCCTGAAACACCTCAGGGACAAAGAGAATGGATGGAAGCTGTTAATGAAATAGTCATGAATACTCCAGATGGATTAGGAAGGGGCGTATTCTGGTGGGAACCGATGAGCCGTGGCAGGGGTTATTTTGATGAAGCCCGGAAAGTTCAGCCCATAATTAACGCATTTGAAAAATATGCCTTGCCGGTAAACCGTGCCGACGGTCAGACGCGAATACAATAAATAAGACATTAAAAACTGATGAATAAAAGAAACTACTTACAGGCTTTAGCATTATTTCTCTTGCTAATAAATATAGCATTCTTCGTAAATGCTACAAATCTGAACAATAGCACCTCTAAAAAAAAATTCCGCATCAAATGGAGGGAAAATTAAATTTGTTTTTTTAAAATACAAATAGTCATCATTCCTAAAAATTTTAAAATCACACATTCAATCGTTTATCTAAAATTATACTAACAATGATCAAATCAATACCGTTTTTTTTGTTTGCAATTTTTATTTGCTCTACCCTGCAAGCAAATTTTATTTTTCGGCAAAATACAAACATCTCGGTGGTGTTTAACGAAAAAAAAGAGCCTGAAGTGGTACGTACCGCGTTCGACCTTTTTAAAACCGATTATTCCAAAGTGTTTAGCGGAAACCTTACTATTGGCAGTAAGGGAATTCTTTATTTCGGAACCGTTGAACTAAACGACAAAGCCGAAAAATTCGTAGATAAAAATGATATTCTGGAGCTTAAAAAACACAAAGAAGGTTTTCTGATAACCGTAAAAAAAGGCAATCTTATAGTTTTAGGAAGCGATAAGCGCGGAACAGCTTACGGAATACTCGAAATATCGAGAATGATTGGAGTATCGCCGTGGGTATGGTGGGCCGATTCGCGTATTGATAAAAAAGAATCGTTCACTTTAGAAGAAGGGTTCAGAATGTTAAAATATCCTTCCGTTGCCCATCGCGGAATATTTCTCAATGATGAAGACTGGGGACTGATGCCTTGGAGCTCGCTAACTTATGAGCCATCGCAAAAAAAAGGACAAATAGGACCTAAAACACATGCCAGAATTTTCGAATTGCTTTTACGTTTGCGTGCCAATTCGTTTTGGCCGGCCATGCACAGCTGTTCCGTTGCATTTTATTTGACCCCGGGCAACAAAGAAATGGCCGATAAATATGGCATAATCCTCGGCACATCGCACTGCGAACCCATGATGCGAAACACCAATGCCGAATGGAAATATGCCGGCACGGGCGAATACAACTATATAAGTAACAAAGAAAATGTTCTTAAATTTTGGGAAGAACGGGTTAAGCTTCTTTCGGGAGCCGATAATATTTACACCCTCGGAATGCGCGGCATACACGATGGACCTATGAATGGAGCCAAAACCCCGGAAGAACAAAAAAATGCACTTGCCAACATTCTCAAAGACCAAAAAGACATATTAATTAAAAATGTAAACCCCGACATTGAAAAAATACCTCAGGTATTTATTCCGTATAAAGAAGTACTTGATGCTTATAAAATGGGGCTTGAAGTTCCAGATTATGTTACTTTAATGTGGACCGACGATAATTATGGTTACCTAAGACATTTTCCCGACGAAAAGGAACGCGCACGCAAAGGTGGAAACGGCGTATATTACCACGCTTCGTATTGGGGCCAACCACACGATTACCTTTGGCTTGCAACAAACCACCCGGCACAGATATACACCCAAATGAAACTGGCTTACGACAAAGGAATCCGAAACTTATGGATACTAAATGTAGGAGATATTAAACCTGCCGAATATTTAATTGAACTTTTTCTGGATATGGCATGGGATATTAACGCCATCGAAAATAACATCAATGGTTTAGATAAGCATCTTTACACATGGTTACAACGAGAGTTCGGCGAATCAAACGCGAAAGAACTTCTCACGGTTATGAACGAGTACTACCGTTTGGCATACATACGCAAACCCGAATTTATGGGCAATACCCGCGAGGAAGAAAAAGACCCGAAATACAGAATTGTATCCGACTTCCCTTGGAGCACAGAATATATTAAAAAACGCATAGCCCAGTATGCAGCTATATCCGACAAAGTAATTTCAATGTCGGGAACCATTGCTGCACACAAACGCGATGCATGGTTTCAACTTGTTGAATATCCGGTACGATGTGCTGCCGAAATGAATAAAAAGCAACTTTATGGCCAGTTGGCTCGACATGGATTAAGCGATTGGGCTTTAAGCGATACGGCATTCTCTACAATTGTAACATTAACCGAAAAATACAATACGCAAAATAACGGAAAATGGAACCGGATGATGGATTACAAACCACGAAAACTGCCGGTATTTAACATTGCTGCGCGTACAAGTGTCGAAAACCCGCTTATAGAAGAGCCAAAACCTTTGTGCGTATTTAATGGGGTCGAATACAAAGAATTCGCAGGCATTAAACCAATAGCTCACGGACTTGGGTACGAACGCGGCGCTATAAGTTTACCCAAAGGCACGTCTGTAATTTATAACTTCGAAACAACCGGGTTAGATTCCATTAAAATTGAAGTTGCATTAGCTCCCAACCACCCGGTAGAAGGAACACAAATACGCTACGCTGTTTCAGTTAATAACGAACCTTCACAAGTAGTCGATTTTAGAACCGAAGGTCGCAGCGAAGAATGGAAACAAAACGTATTAACGAATAGGGCTATACGCGAAACAACACATGCCATTCCCCTGAATGGCATGAAAACCCTTAAAATTACAGCAATAGATGAAGGCGTAATTTTAGATCAGGTTATACTGTTCACGCGCTAATATGTTTTCGCCCAGCTTTTGCAGTTTGTTAACATATGTGAATATGAAAAATAAAAACTGATGAAAAAAAAACTACTTACAGGCTTTAGCATTATTTCTCTTGCTAATAAATACAGCAATCTTTGTTAACGCTTCAAATCCGAACGATAGCATCGCAAAAAACTTTTCCGCAGCAAGGGGTTCAACTCCTTATGTTTTGTGGCAATGGATGAACGGTTGTGTAACCAAAGAGGGTATTTCGTACGATTTAGAAGCATTTAAACGTATTGGTATAAAGAATGTGCAACAATTTTTAGTAGGTGGCATAGAGGCCGACATTAACGACCCCGATATAACCATACTTGGCGATAAATGGATGGAACTAATGCGCTTTTCGCTCGGTGAATGCCAACGTTTAGGTATGGATTTTGGAACGCATAATTGTCCGGGGTGGTCGGCAAGTGGAGCGCCGGGCTTAAAAGTTGAAGAATCAATGCAAAAACTGATATGGGAGAAAACCTCATTGTCTGGCAGTACTTCTACATCAACCCCTATTACCAGGGCAAAAATCGATACTCTATGGAATTATTACAAGGATATATGCCTGATTGCTATCCCCAAAAATGAAGCGGTTCTCACTAGGGATAAAATTATAGTTATTACAGATGGCCTTGATAAATCTGGCCAGCTAAAGAATGCCCTTCCTCAGGGCGAATGGGATGTTTTACGATTTGGACATACCACAATCGGCAAAAAGAATTTAACTGCACCGGTATCCGGGCAAGGGTTGGAAGTGGACAAGCTGAGCCGGAAAGCTCTAACTAGTTTCTGGAGTTTATACCCCGAAAAACTTTTGGCAATGGCTGGAGAACATGCTGGAAAAACGTTTAAGCGATTTGAAATTGATAGTTACGAAGCCGGAAATCAGGACTGGACACCCGATATGGCCAACGAATTTATGAACCGTCGGGGATATGCAATTTATCCTTGGTTAGTTGTTATCGCCGGATATACCGTAGAATCGAAAGATGTTACCGCACGCTTTAAATACGACTGGCAACGTACGATAAACGAACTGTTTGCCGACAACTATTATGGCTACCTCAATGAATTAATTCATAAAGTCCCGGGATTGGAATTTTTGGTAGAACCTTATGGCACAGGAAAGAAAAACTTTGACGAACTGGCGATACGTGGCATTGGCGATAAGGTTATGTGCGAATTTTGGACAAAACCTTCCACCTGGGGCTGGGAATCCATATTGCCCGTTTCTTCCAATGCACATGTTAACGGAAAAAAAATTGTAGCTGCCGAAGCTTTTACCGGGCAACCACAGTATGCTTTTCAGACAGATTTAGCCGCATTGAAAGTTTCAGGCGACCAGGCGTTCAGCGAAGGGGTTAACCTCTTTGTACTTCATGCAAGCGCCCATCAGCCTTGGCCACAGGTAAAGCCGGGTATGACGATGGGTTGGTGGGGAACTCAATTCGGGCCATCGCAAACATGGTGGAACCATGGTGCAGCCCAGTGGGTACAATACGTTACACGATGCCAAAATATTCTTCAAAAAGGATTATTTGTTGGCGATTTGTGCTACTTACAACTGTATAGCCAAAAGAAAACCAACATTCCGCAAGGGTATAAGGCTGATATTTGTAACGAAAAAGAATTTTTTACCCGATTTTCGGTTAAAGAAAAGAAGCTTGTACTACCCGATGGAATGTCGTACCGAATATTGGTACTTCCCGACAGTTGCAAAATAGAACCGGAGCTTGCCCGCAAAATCGAAAAATCAGTTAACGATGGTGCAATTGTTGTTGGAAGTGGATTTACAGGTAGTCCGGGGTTAAACGGTTTTGCAACTACCAATAGCGAAATTCGAGCTATTAGCGAACGTTTATTTGGTACGTTTGGCGCAAAAGATCAGATGGCAAAAAATGTTCGAAATATTGGTAAGGGAAAAGTTTATTGCTGCTATTCCGCTCAGGAAGCTTTGGAAAAAGAAAATATTTCAAAAGACATTGAGGTTTTGAACAACGAAAAAGACGTGGCATGGATTCATCGCAACGATGGTGACGAACATTACTATTTCATTTCCAATTCATCTGCAAAAAATAAATCAATTCAAATAAGCTTTCGGATAAGCGAGATGCAGCCCGAAATATGGAATCCGGTTACAGGACAAATAGCCAATGCGTTGGTTTGGAAAACCGATAATAAGCGAACAACAGTATCCCTCAATATGGATGCCAATGGCTCGTGCTTTGTTGTGTTCCGTAATAAAAGTAAAAGTGCTTCGGGGGTCATAAAAGCCCTAAAGCTAAATAACGATACTGTCAACGTTAACGATCACCTAACATTTAATAATCAATTAATTTTATATTCTAAAGGCGTTTATAAACTAATCTTACAAAACGGTAAAACCATTACAAAAGAAAACAATAGCGAGCCGGAAAAGATTCTTTTAAACGACGATTGGGATGTTCGTTTTCAAGAAAATCGGGGTGCTCCTTCATCGGCTCATTTCGCGAAACTTATTTCGTGGCCTTTACATGCTGATTCCGCTATTAAATTCTTTTCAGGAACCGCACATTATAAAAAAACATTTCGGCTCAATTCCGAACAATTTAAACCTACCAAACGCATACTTATAGATTTAGGCGAAGTAAAAAACGTTGCCACTATTACAGTCAATCAAAAAGAAGTAGCGGTTATTTGGAACCCACCATTTTCGGTAGATATTACCGACTATTGCAACTCCGGCGAAAACTTGTTGGAAATTGCAGTTACCAATCTTTGGCCAAACCGAATTATTGGAGATAAAACTCAGCCCGATGATTGTGTATGGGGTGCAATTCGCAGCTTCCCACCTTTTTCAATTGGTCGCAATCTTCAGGTTGTACCCGATTGGGTTAAAAATAAAACCGAACGCCCAAGCAAAAATCGTATAACCTTTTGTACTGTGGATTTCTTTAAAAAAGATACACCTTTATTACCGTCAGGTTTAATCGGTCCGGTTCAAATAACGGTTGAAGATACTTGGGATATTTATGGTGTACAATAAAAATACCTTATATATGATTATCAATTATTTACATACTTTTTTGCTTTCATGATTTTCAACTTGGCTTTTTGTACCGGAGTATTTTGTCAGACAGCTGCCGACTCCATTTACGTAGCCAAATACAAAGCCGACAAGCAATGCGCCATCAGCTACACTTTCGACGATGCGCATTTGGAGCATTACACGCTTGTTTTTCCAAAGTTCGAAAAACTCGGATTTAAAGCTACATTCTGGGTTAACGGCAAAACTATTGAAGATTACGAGAAAGGGTTACCCAATCATACTCCGAGAGCATCTTGGAAAAACCTTAAAATCATGGCCGAACACGGGCACGAAATCTCGAACCACGGCTGGAGTCACAAAAATTTGGTTAACTTTCCGCTGGAAGAAGGACGTGTTGATATAGAGCGAAATGATAGCGCCATTTTGGCAAATATAGGAGAACGCCCCATAACCTACTGTTACCCCAACAACAGCAAATCTCCCGAAGCTATAAAAATGGCCTCTGCAAACCGCATAGGTACACGCACCAAACAATTCCAGGTAGGTAGCAACTCGACAACCGAAAACCTCAACTGCCTTATCGACACTTTTTTAACTAAGCGCGAGTGGGGAGTGCCCATGATTCACGGTATTACAATCGGTTACGATGCTTTTAAGTCGGATTCCATTTTTTGGAACCACCTCGACAAAGTAAAAACCTTAGAAAATAAAATCTGGGTTGCCACCTTCCGCGATGTTGCCGCCTATACTGCCGAACAGCAAAATATTAAACTCGAAACCATTCAAAAAGGTAAAAATTGGATTATAAAACCAGTTCTTACCCTCGATAAAAAGCTTTTTAAATACCCTTTAACCATGGTTTTACAGAAAAATGGAATCCGGAAACTTTCGGTTAAGCAAGATTCTAAAAAACTGGCAGTGGAAATTCTTCCCGACAAGGCGATGTTCGATTTTGACCCAAATGGAGAGGAAATAATAATTACTACAACTGTGGGATCATTCGAACGCTGATGTAAGAAGAAAAGTAAGGCGAAATTATATTCTGTTGCGCTCTTAAATAGTGTAAAACTTAAATTAGAAACAAATATGAGTGAAAGTACAAAAAACCGAACTAGTTTTTGGATCTCCCTGGTGCAAAAAAACGGTATGATAAAACCCTTAATTGAAATAACAGGAATCTTTTCAATTATAGGGTTGATTGGGCGTTTTTTCAATAATGCTTATTTCGACTGGCTGCGCTGTTGCTGTATAACAATGCTTTGTTTTTATTGTGTAACAGCATTAGCTGGTTCACCACAGGCTCCGAGCGATACAAAAATCATAGACAACTTTTCCTCCTTAGGTATCGACCAGCCACAGCCCAGGTTTGCATGGATATTACATGATAAAGAACGCGGGCAAATTCAAACAGCCTATCAGGTAATGGTGGTGACAAAGACAGACAATTTCGAAAATTCGAATAACGTGGTCTGGAATAGCGGTAAGCAGCTTTCAAATGAACAGTATGGCATTGTTTACAGCGGCAAACCCTTGCTTTCAACTACCCGATACTTGTGGAAAGTGAGAACATGGAATAAAGACAATGTGGCATCGCCCTGGAGCACTCCTGTTAGTTTTGTAACCGGCTTTTTACGTCCAGGTGATTGGGCAGCAAACACACAATGGATTCGTCTTCCGAAAGCGATAAGTAAAGAAGTTAATCCCTTGCCGATGTTCAGAAAGGAATTTACTGTAAGTAAAAAGGTGAGCAGTGCCTGGCTGTATATCAGCGGGCTGGGTCAGTTTAACAGTTTCCTCAATGGCGCGAAAATCGGTGACAACGTGATTGATCCAGCCTGGACAGAATATAGTAAAACGGTGAATTATGTGACTTTTGACCTGACCTCAAAACTCAGGACAGGAAAAAACGCGATAGGTGTAATGTTAGGCAATGGTTTATTCGCGCGTAAAGCCATGCGTGATTTCGGCCCTTTGGTCATGATTGCTCAGCTCCATATTAACTTCGCCGACGGTACATCAACCGACATTGTTTCAGATAACACCTGGAAAGCAAGGGAGAGCCCTTTTACATTAACTACCTTCGACGCCACGGAGCACTATGATGCCCGATTGGCGGTAGAGGGCTGGGATTCACCGGGTCTTGACGATCGGGAATGGGAGAACGCCGTGGTCGCTAAAGCTCCTGAGGGGAAGCTTATCGCTCAAAGTTCACCTCCTGTTACCGCCCGCAAAACGTTTGAACCCGTTAAGATAAGTACGCCGGCTCCCGGGATTTTGGTTTACGACTTCGGCCAGAATATGAGCGGAACATTCGATGTTGTTTTGCGCGGGCAGCGAGGAGCCGTGGTCACCATCTTTCCCGGTGAGGCGACCACCGCCGATGGACGCATTATTCAGGGCCGCACATCCGGCTGTTTATATACATTGAACGGTAAGGGAGACGAGCATTGGCGACTAAGTTTTTCAAGCATCGGCTTTAGATACCTTGAATTCAGAGACGTGGCTACCGAAACCTCAGCAAGCACCCTGCCAGTGGTGGGTAAGGTTAACGCACAATTTGTGTATACCGCCTCCCGTGAAACAGGCTCATTCCGTGCATCAGACCCGCGGTATAACCAGATTTTTGACATGGTGTTAAACGGTCTTCGGAGTAATATGATCAGCATTCATACCGACGGACCTAATTATGAAAGGCTTGGATGGCAGGAGGTAGTATATACGATTTTCCCCGGCTCATCCTATTATTTTGATCTTCATAACCTGTACTCTAAAATTGTAGAGGATGTGAAAAGCGCACAGCGTGTGTCAGGCATGAGTCCGAGTATTGCGCCCAATTACTGGTCAACAGAAAATACACCATCCCGCGGTGTTTTTGATGATTCACCCGCATGGGGCGCATCGATGATCGCATTGCCGTGGCAGCTATACCAGGTTTACGGAGACAGCAGCGTTTTAAGGAATGCTCTGCCTAATATGAAAAAATACCTGGCCTATCTGAAAACGAAAGAAACTCCGGCAGGTGTGGTCAGTTACGGACTGGGCGACTGGATGGCTCCTGGGGGTACTTCAGTACCCAATGTAGAAGGAGCTATATACGTGATGGATACTAAAATTATGTATGAGGCAACGAAACTGTTTAAAACACAGGATGCTAGTTATTTTAAGGATGAATATGAGCGTGTCAGGGCGGCTTATAACCTTAAATATTATGATAAGGATAAGAAAACGTATCTTCCTGCCTCTCAGGCTAATTTGTCTATGCCTTTAGCCTTCGGAATCGTGTCGGAGGCTGACCGCAAGGCCGTTATGGAGCAGCTGGTGAAAGTTATAGGGAATCCTGTAGCAATTGTTGATTCATCGAGGGGTTCAAAGCCCGGACAATTCGGACCTGTTTTACCTGATCATATTACCACAGGAGACATCGGGACAACTTACCTTTGGCGGACACTGGGTGATGCCGGACAAGCGGATCTGGTTCAGAAGATGATCATGCAGGAGGAGAGGCCAAGTTACTGGAGTATGGTTAAATATGGATTTACAACTCTTCCGGAGAATTGGAACTATCCCAAAACGCGCAGTAACAATCATGATATGTACGCAGGTATTTTTGAATGGTTTTTCAGGTCGCTGGGCGGTATCTCTGCGGTAAAGCCAGGATATGAAGAGTTTGCGTTAAAAGCTGTTTACCCGAAAGGGCTTGACAGTGTTAACATCACTTCAGGAACAATTAGGGGACTGATCCGCTCTTCCTGGACAAATAAAAACGGTCGCATGAGCTGGAAAGTCACTGTACCCGTAAATTCAAAAGCAATCCTTTACATCCCGTATGCTACTGACAGGACTATCACAGAAGGAGGAAAAAAAATCTGGGCAAAGGACAATGTTTCAGGAAATGTGAACGGCA
The DNA here is from genome assembly GCA_030706265.1 of Bacteroidota bacterium. GTDB lineage: Bacteria > Bacteroidota > Bacteroidia > Bacteroidales > Cfx3-03 > Cfx3-03. The sequence continues at coordinate 29,398 of JAUZOX010000001.1, forward strand.
TTAAATGGAAAGGATCAGAGACCGATGTCGATTCGGGAAAACAGTATATCGTTTGGACGGTCGGCTCTGGCAACTATGAATTTATATGGTAGTCGGCAGGTAGGGACTCAGATTTTCGAAAGGTTAATAACAACACTCATTTTACCTTTCTTTGCCCTTGGTTCTTGCATGTTTGGTTTAAAAACAGAACTTCGATTAAGTTTAACTATTACAAGTACAATTATGACTAGAATTTTATTCGTTAAAAACATGTGGAAGTGCATTATGTTTATGATGCTTGTCCCGGTATTTGCTAATGCATCTGTCTGTTATGAAGGGCCGTCAGGCAAACACGATTCAATTGAACAAAGTGGTACAGAAAATCAAAAAACCAGGAATGGTGTACCGGATAGCCTTGCGAAGTTTAGTCTGGTCAGCAGTTCTCATATGGGTGTTGCTGCTGACTATACAAAACCCTTACAACTTACATTTAATCAGGATGTTGATGAAAATAAGCTTAAAAACATTATAATTACCAAGGGTGGAGCAGATCGCGAGCCAATAGGAGCCGATACCAAAATACTTTCTGGTAAGTGGGTACTGTCAAGCACTCCCAGAAAAATTGTTTTCAAACCAGCCCAAAAATTCAAGCCTGGAATGTTTGTCTCGATAACTATTCCTGAAACGTTTAAAAGTTTGTCAGGGGTGGGTTTTACGGGAGGGAAAGATCTGATCAGCTTCATCATGGATAATGGGGAGAAGAAGGGTCAACGTACAACCAAGATAGACACTTTAAAAGTAGTGGATAATAACCTCATTCCATTAATGATCAGTGTGCCTAATACTGCCGAGAAGCACCCGGTTATGATATTTATACACGGTGGTGGCTGGTCGGGAGGCAAACCAGCCTTGTCATCTGCTTCATTGCCTTCTGGACATACTGCAAGTTATCTTTGCGATAAATTGGGTGTAGCGGTGGTAGGTGTTGGCTATAGATGCACTGGTTCCAATGGCAGCTTTGCCAAGGCCAAGGCCGATATAGAAGACGCGGTAAAATACGTTAAAAAACATGCGGCTGAGTATAATCTGGACCTTAGCAGACTAGGTATTTGCGGCGAATCTGCTGGTTCTCCGCTGTCCGCCATTATTGCCCAACAGGATAAGGACATCAAATATTACATTGGATGGAATGGTATTTACGATTTTGTAAATGATAATGATGGGGAGTTTGGTCAGGGGAATGGTTACGGACAGGAGGAGCCATCTGCCGAGGCAAATTCGGCGTTGTTTCACATCCGGCGACCGTCACCTCCAATCACCCTGTTGATACACGGAACAAATGACTTGACAATTAATTATCGTCAGAGTGTTGCGTTTGACAAGGCCATTAAAGACGCGGGTGGATATTCCAAACTTATCCTGTTCGAAGGCCAGCCACATTGGTCATATTATGCTCCACGCGGAAAATATGAACTGTCAACCCTTTATCAGATCAAAGACTTTTTAATAAAAAAGATGGATTTAAAGGTGAAATAGCTGTGGCTATGCTTCATTCAGTAGGTGAAAGTAAGTGATCCTCGTTGAAGCCACTGCTTAGTTAGCCAGTGAATTAAAAACTAAAAAGCAAAAGTTATAAAAACAAGCAACATAAAGAATAAAGAGATGATGAAAAAACATTTATTGAAAAACGGGTTCTTAATAACCTTCTTTCTACTGTTATCACTATTAGTATACTCACAGGATAACCCAAGAGTAAAGGAAAATTTTGACTTCGACTGGAAGTTTAAATTAGGCGATGTAAAAGAATCAATTTCTCAGGGCTATAACGATGCTCTTTGGGAGGACGTACAACTTCCACATGATTGGAGCATTAAGCAAACGGCATCGAAGCCAAAGCCCGGCAGCAGCTGGATGGTCGCCAGTATGGGTTACCTGCCGGGAGGCATTGGCTGGTATCGTAAAACCTTCACGGTTCCCCAATCGTATAAAGACAAAAAAGTCGTGATTCAGTTTGGCGGTGTTTATCTTCAAAGCGATGTATATATCAATGGCAAACATTTAGGGTTTCACCCTTACGGTTATACCACATTCGAGTATGACCTGAGCCCCTACCTCAACTTAGGAGGGGAGAATACCATCGCCGTGCGGGTCGATCACAGTAACTGCCCTACTTCACGTTGGTATTCAGGTTCGGGGATTTACAGGCATGTATGGCTGGAGGTGACCAATCCGGTGCATGTAGCTACCTGGGGAACATATATCACAACCCCCGAGATTTCAGAAAAGGAATCGAAAGTCAACATCGCCACCACCATTGAAAATGATACTCAAAATCCGGTAGAAGTTTTGGTACAAAACCAGATCGTTGATAAACAGGGGATGAAAATTGCCATGGGAAAGTCAAAGTTTCAGCTTGATAAATCAGGAAAGAAAATCCTTCCGCAGTCCTTGGTTCTCCCGAAACCTCACCGGTGGTCAACCGATGATCCGTACCTTTACACTATGGAAACAACAGTGATCGTTAAGGGTAAAACTGTTGATCAATATAAAACGCCTTTTGGAGTTCGGGAAATACGGTTTGATGCGGATAAAGGCTTTTTTCTCAATGGAAAGAACATGAAAATGCAGGGGATGTGCCTCCACCAGGATGCCGGTTCTTTGGGTACTGCAGTTCCCGACCGATCCTTCTTGCGCAGGCTTCAGATTCTCAAAGAATATGGCGTCAATGCTATCCGCTGCTCACACAATCCACCTGCATCGGAGTTTCTGGACATGTGCGACAGCTTGGGCTTTCTGGTCATCGACGAAGCATTTGATAAGTGGAAAGGCATGTATTACAGCCAATATTTTGATGACTGGTGGCAGCGTGATTTGGATGCGATGGTTCTCCGCGACCGGAATCACCCGTCTGTGGTTCTTTGGAGTATTGGAAATGAGACAGGTGAGCAACGTGATAAAACCGAAGTAGGGGGTAAACGCGCCCTTATGCTGAAGGATTATGTTCATAAACTTGACCCCACCCGTTTGGTGACCGCTGCACTTCAGCCCGATAAATCGAGAAGTTACAACTCAAACGGATTTGCGCAGGCGCTCGACGTTGTTGGGTACAACTATCAGGAACCCTGGCTGAAAGATGAACATAAAAAATATCCGGACCGCATCATTTACGTATCCGAGGCTTACCCGTATTACCGGGGGAAGGGCCCTGAATACAAAGCGTTTTACCCGGTAAACCCTTGGTACGACGTAGCCGATAACGATTTTGTTTTCGGCCAGTTTATTTGGGCAGGTGTGGATTATTTGGGAGAAAGCAGCGGATGGCCCAGCACTGGTTGGGTGACTTCGCCATTCAATGTCTGTATGTTTGAAAAACCAGCTGCGGCATTCAACCGGGCGGTCTGGAATTCTGAGCCAATGGTACGGATCGCGGTTGCCGATCAATCGTTGAATATCGATCCCGGCAAGCCGCACTGGGATTGGCCATTTCTGGCAGATCACTGGAATTTTCCCCAGTACGAAGGGCACGTAATCCATGTGGTAACCACGACAAACTGTGACAGTGTCTCGCTGATTCTGAATAATAGATCCTTGGGCACCCAAAACACAGCGGAGTATGCAAACAACACAATCGATTGGTATGTCCCGTACACAGAAGGCACCATTGTCGCCAAAGGGTATCGGGGCGGTCAAGAGGCTTCAACCTATGAACTGAAGACAGCCGGTATGCCAGCGCAAATTCAGCTGTCAGCAGATCGCCTGCAGATTGAGTCCGACGGACAGGACCTTTCGCATATTACCATTAAATTGATAGATGAGCATGGCATGTTGGTTCAAAATGCGGACCAGAAAATTACCGTAGAGGTAACCGGCAACGGCAGGTTGCTGGGGCTGGACAATGGAGACCTGAGAAGGAGTTCCTTTACAGGCGACTCCATTGCAACCTATTTTGGTAAAGTACTTACAATTGTACAATCTATTCGTAAACAAGGAGCAATAAATGTAAAAGTTACTGCAGATGGTTTACCTGAAGCAACTTTGACGATATTGGGAAAATAGTACTATTTTTCAAGGCTTGAAACTAAATAAGTAATGAGAATGAAATAATGTCGCATAATTTGGTTTAAAATTCTGACTCACCCACTGCATGAAATGGGCAACATTCAAGTCTCTAATGCAACTTTGGTTAATTGGTTAAAGATATATAAAGGGGATCGATATCCCAATCGTTTTTTGGGTCTGTTATTGAGTTTGTCCTCCACCCACTGCACCTGCTGATCCGAGACTCTGTCAAAGTCTGTTTTCTTAGGGAAAATACTGCCTTATCAGCCTGTTTGTGTTCTCGTTAGCGCCTCTTTCCCAGCTGTGATAAGGGCGGGCGAAGAAGAAATCGATGTTCAGGCATTCTCTGATCATTTCGTGTTTGGCAAATTCTTTTCCATTGTCGGAAGTGATGGTATGCAGGAAGTTCCTGTAATCGTATAGCAAATTGATGGTTGCCATGGCCATCCCTTTTGCTTCTTTGGAGGCCACTTTCTTGATCTTCACCAACCCTGATCTGAGGTCATTGGTGGTTCCATGGCTCCTTTATGATCCTTGCCGATAATGGTGTCCAGCTCAAAGTCTCCCACCCGGTTTTCTCTTCCACGATCAGAGGTCTTTGGGATATGTCCACCCTATTCAGAATTGGGTGGTCTAAAAAATCTCGACAGAAAAATTGCTTACATTTAAATTTTCTGTCGTAGGAAAAGATCAAGAAGAGTATTTAGTGGAGAGTTCAAGGCCAAAGTAGCCATTGAAGCGGTAAAAGAGGAAAAGACGATTTCCGAACTGGCTCAGATTTATCAGGTACATCCCATCTGATAACCTCCTGTTTTCGTCAATGGGACACCCAAAAGATATTTTTATTTCATAATTATATCAAAAAGCTCCTGTTGTTCTCTGTCCATCTTTAGTTTTTGATTTTTTGTTTCCTTGGTGTGTGGGAGCTGATATCTGATTTGATACATATTGTGTGTTATTTCCTGAGCCCTTTTCAGACTTAATCCGGATTTCCGGGATTTAAGCAAGCGTTCCAATTCGAGCATAATTGTATATGCAGTGAAGCAAATGCAAATATGTGCCTTGATCCTATTGTATAAACGATGGTAAATTGGACGTACCCGAAGATCGGTTTTGTTCATACGGAATGCCTTATGTAAAGCTTTACATAAAACATATAAACAGCTCAAGCAGAATTTTCCTCTCAAATACTTTCTGGGAGACAATGATAATGCAATAAAAATTCAAATCTATTGTGCTTTGATTGCCAATTTACTAATGACAGTCATTCAAAAAATGCTCAAAAGAAGTTGGGCCTTCTCAAATCTTGTAAGTTTTTGCAAAATACACCTGTTCAATTACATTCATTTGATCAACTTTCTTGAAAATCCAGATAAAGACTGGCTTAAAACAATACAAATAGAACAACAATTGCAACTGTTCTAAAGTGACTAACTATTTAAAAAATGAGAAATCATAAAAACACATATTCTAATTCAATTAGTTATGAGTTGAAAAATGAGTTTTGTATTTTTACCGGACAACAATGTTTGGTTTTAATAGTTTCAATCCTAAATCGCAAAACAAATACCAAATATCCATTTTGCCTTGATAACATTCTAAATCTCTAAGTCCATTAAAAGCGTTACGGTTGTCATATTCTTTTATGTATGGCGGATTACTAATTAGTGTCTGGCTTTAAACTAGATTTCTCAATAAATATGCGGGTTCTATGATCGATACAAAAAAAGTTCTTTGTATCTTTGATCAAAGATAATCTCTTGAAATTTTTCAATGATTTGCTTTTAAAATTTGAGCAGCCCAATTGGTCAAGGCAGCCGATATTTTGTTTAATTGATTCTAATCTTGAAAATCACCCACAGATTATTTTAATGATGAAAGGGGACATTATTGGCCGTGATCCTGTCTCTCAATTCGGTCGCAAGGACACACCAAGCGTTGAGCAAATAGTACGGGCAGCGATATTCAAAGAGGTGAAGGGTTACGATTATCGGGAACTGGAGGAAGCACAGATAGACTCAAGAGCCTGTGAAACCTTCATTAAACCTGAAGGTCGCGATCCATTCAGTTTCCAATTTTTTCATAAATACATCTCCAGAATTAAGCCTGAAACGACTGATAGTCATCTATTTGTGAAGAAAGGGTGGTCTTGTAATCCTTTTGCAGTTTCTTCATTGCCAATTTTTAGGTACTTCTCCAGTAGTGCTATTGAAGAATGTCCTGAGAAGTTCTTTATCTCTCTTAAAGGGATACCTGCTCTAGCCATATTAGTAAAGCAGGTTCTCCTCCCTGTATGTGATGATATTACTTCCCATAGTTCATAGTTTGTCTTTGTGGTTTGACCCTTTCTTTTTGTTGAGATTGTAACTGGTCGTTTTAATTTTGCTAGGTGTGCAGCTTCCTTTAAATACTTATTTAGTTTTTGATTAGATATTTGAGGAGGGAAGCCATTATATTTTTCTAAAATGTCTGAAACATAAGGGTTAATAGACATCATCATAGTTTTACCTGTCTTTAATGACCTTGTACTAAGAAAACCTTTATTGGTGTTTTCTGATTGTAAAATTACTGCATCACTAAATCTTAGTCCTGTGAAACATTGTACAATAAATATATCCCTTACCCAATCCCAGTGCCCTGTAAGAGGAGCAGTAGCAAATTGACGTACCTCATCTTCCTCTAATGCAACAGTATCTACATCTTCTGACATCTTTTTAAATTGGTTGAAGTCAATATTTGTATGTAGTTTCTTTAAATAGGTTGCATTCATAAAAGCCTTCAATTTAGAACCAACAGTACCAGCATAATTTATTGCAGATCCTTTTTCATATATCATGTAATCCATAAGATCCATGTAAAAATTGATATCTACTGTTTCAAATGAAGGTTCTTTTTTGTCTTTACAGAATTCCTCTAGGATAGATTTCATGGCATAATAGTTATCTGCTGCCCTTCTTCCTTTTAAACTTACTATATTTTCAATGTGTTCGGTAAGATGTTGATAAAAAGACTTACCTTTCTTAGACACCGGTACAACACCAAATGCTTCCTCATCGAACCTTTGTTTAAACTCTTCTTTTGTTAGTCGGGTACCGTCTTTTTTAAATTCTCTTGAAAGATTTTGTTACCAGAAATCAAATATGCATGTATTTCGGCAATTAAGGATGTATGTTTCTGAAGTCAAAAATAGGTTAAATATTAGTGCTTAGTTTATTCTCAAAGATGTTTTTTCGGTACTGCATGCGGTAGCTGTTTCCGGTTAATTTTATAATTTCGCATCGGTACAAGATCCGGTCCAAAAGTGCTGTTGTCAAGACAGTGTCTTTAAGTACATCGGCCCACTCCTTGGGAGATTTATTGGTGGTGATGATCAGTGAAGTCCTCTCGTGAAGATCATTGATCAGGTTAAAGAAACTCACCGCATCTTGCTGTGTTACGGGGAACATCATGATATCATCAATCACGAGCAGGTGGGACTTCATAATACGTTTGTATTCCACTGCAGCCTTACGGGTAATGTCTTTCATCTTTAA
>JAUZOX010000010.1 GCA_030706265.1 Bacteroidota bacterium
CAGATGAGCCAGAATGACCCATCGGTTATCTTTAGATAGCTGTTGTTCGAACGGGGTCTGAAATCCTTCGAGCGAAAGTTGGTTTGGACTGATATAAACAGGTGCAGATGCACGCTTTTTTTTTGGTAATTCCCATTATTCCTTGCACTTTATTGTTCAAAAATAGGCATAAATAGCTAAATACCAATACTAAAATAGTTTTTCAGCAGACCCTAAATACTAATGCCAATTATAATTAGGCTTTGCGCCCATTACAAACACTAAAGTTTTATGTTTTATAATCTGATCATGACTAATAAAATGGCTTTCAAGGGTTTTCCCATCTAACAGTACTTTTTGTACGTACATATTTTCTTCAGATAGGTTTTTAGCCAGAATGGATAAACTTGTAGTCTTTCCTTTCACAGTGTATTTCATTGTTATCAAGGGAAGTTGTGGCGCCCCTATTGCATATAAGCCCGAACCAGGTGTAACAGGATAAAAGCCCATCACACTGAATAAATACCATGCACTCATTTGTCCGCAATCATCATTCCCATTAATTCCATTTGGAAGGTTTTGGTAATTTAATCTTGTATGTTTACGAATCAACTCCTGGGTTTTCCATGGCTGTCCACAATAATCATACAGATAAATGTAATGATGGCCTGGTTCGTTTTCGTGCACATAATGATTACCTATAAAATTAGAATCTAACTTTGCAGCAAAATGCTCTCTTCCTCCCATTAAAGAAATTAATCCAGAAATATCCTGAGTTGAACCAAAAAGGTAAGTCCAGGGGCTTCCTTCTGTAAATCCTCCTTTAGTGTTTTTATCCCATGTTCCGTTCGTTAACCTGGGGGCCATAAAACCTGATTCTAAATTATACAGATTCTTATAATTTTTTGACCATTTTATTAAACTATCATAATCAGCCATTTTATATAAACTTTTTGCCAGCTGCGCAGTACAATAATCATCAATACCATATTCTATGGTACGTGATACAGATTCTCTTTTCTTATCACTGGGAACATACCCAATTGAATGGTAATAATTTAGTCCTGCACGTCCTTCAAAACAAATCCAATCCGGTCTATTGTTTTTTTCAACTACCGTCAAATCACAGGGAGTGGGTACAAAGGCATTTTTATACATCGCCTGATAAGCTGTATTAACATCAAAGCCACGAAATCCCTTTACATACGCATCGGCAATTACTGCATCAGCATGAGTACTAATCATAACATTTGTTTCTGCTGGATTTGGCCACATGGGTAACCAGCCACTTTCCTTATACATATTCAGCATAGAGGTGATCATATCATTCACCCTTTGGGGCTGTGCAAATATCAAAAAAGGATGTAATGCCCTATAAGTATCCCACAAAGAATAATCATTGTAAGATACCCCTTTATGTATCTTATCATCACCAGCACTATAATATTTTCCATACTCGGAAAACTCTCTTGGATACATACAACTATGGTAGATTGCAGTATAAAAAATAGACTTTTGTTCATCAGTGGCGCCAGGAATTTTAAATTTCACTAAAGATTGCTGCCAGGAAGATTTAGTTTGAATTACAACCTTATTAAAATCCCATGCCGGAATTTCCCGTTTCAGATTTTCTCTAGCTTGATCAAGACTGATAAATGAAGTAGCAATTTTGACTTTTATCTGTTTGCCGGATTTTGTGGCAAAATTGACAAATGCACCTAATCTTTTATTCCCTTTTAATGATGCTATTGATTTGTAAACATTATCATTATTCCATGTTCCATAGGATTTGATAGGCTTATCAAACTGAATTATAAAATATCCATTAAAATTGGGTAGTTTTTGTTCAACCGAATAGTTTACCCTGTCAGGATTATAACCGGTTATCTCATTATGTTTTATATCTATATTAATATAAGCAGTAATAGAGTCAATCCTTTGTTTATAAGAATTAAGGCGGCTTTCCCATTCGTTTTTCGGTTCTTTAATATTTAACGCTTGTATGATAATGCGTGCTTCTTTAACTGATGGAAAAGTTAATCGGAATATTCCACATCTGCTAGAAGATGTCATTTCGACTTTGATGATGTTATTTTCCTTCGTTTTAAGATTTACAGTATAATAATAGGGACTCACCTTTTCTTCACCATGGCTAAAATTTAATTGTCGATCGTTAGGAAGAGTTTTCAACTCCCCTATCTGCGGCATTAAAGAAACGTAACCATAATCGCCCATCCATAACGTTGGCTGATGGGTGGCTATAAAGCCCATTATTTGTTTATCTTCGTAATAATAAGGCATCCGGTCGATGGCATTTTCCCCCGTTTGTGCACAAAAATTAGTCATGGCAAACGGGGGCCCCACTGCAGGTAGTAATCCCCCCTCTTTATTCCGAGCACTTCCGATATAGGAATTCACATAATCCACTTCGGCTTTTTGAGCAAATAAATTCAAAGGCAATAAAAGCAAAAAAGCAAAGAGAAAAAATAACTGCTGTATAACTTTCATATTTCAAACGATTACACAAATAATTTCACCTTAAATATATTTGGAACTTAAATATATTTCAAAATCAACCTCCTTATTTATCGTGGTATAAAATATCTGCAGAGATATCTGTTTTTGCGATTGAGGGTCCCTCCCATTGCAATTTCAGCAAAGCAGTTTTCAATCTTTCGGGATTTGAATAATAGATACGGAAAGGATGAAGTCCAGCCTTTAATTTAATTTTACCCGCTTTTTCAGTTCCAACCTCATAGTTGTAATCAGCATCGATGATAGCTGCTTCGTGAATACGCATAAAAGCTTTTGTACCTGATGTCATATAAAAGGTATAGCTACCATCGACAGGCACTTTTATATAACCTTCAAAAGCATAAACATCTCCTTTATTTTTATTTGACTTATCGATAACAGGGAGGTTTGTTACACCAACAACAATAGGACTTAAGCTTCTAACTTCGGGTAGCCAGGGGAAATGGCCTTTAAAAGCCTTCCAAACGATACCCTTAACCACTTTGTTGTTGGTTACAGCAGGAACCAAGGCATCGTCGAATGTGCGAGGCGCTTCATTATCGGGGCGACGAACCTGCAATACTTTGTCTTTCATTTGTTGCTGCAGCGCCGAAAAAATGACATCACCAGCAAGGTTCTTTACCTCTTTTGGATCTGAAGCTACATCATATATTTCAAAATTATCTTCGGCCGATTTAACGTTGTAACGCACGCCTACTTTATCGCCAAAACGAACCATTTGCATTTGATTACGACGGCGCAAGCGATGTGAGGGATCAAAGTCTTTATAATTCGGGGTTACTCCTTCTTGATAATATTCTACATAAACCGAACTGTTTCTTTGTTCTCCTTTACCGGTTAGCGATGGTAACAGAGAAACACCATCGGTACGTGCAGGGGCAGCAAAACCGGCCACTTCAGCAAAGGTTGGCAACCAGTCGTACGATATACTGGGTGATGTAACGATCAAGTTAGCCGGAATGTGATGAGGCCATAAAGCGATAGTAGGTACTCTTAGTCCACCCTCCCAACAATCCCGTTTAATACCGTCGAACGGACCAAAGCTGTTAAAGAAATCAGGATTATTGGGAACATAGTTTTTAGGAAGATACGATTCGTTAGATGGTCCATTGTCAGAGGTAAAGATGATCAGCGTATTCGAATCTATTTTTAGATCTTTAAACAATTGAATCAGGTCGCCTACCTCGCTATCAATGCGACGGACAATAGTTGCTTGTCGTTTATAGGTATCGGGCCAGGCCACTTCGGGGGTAGCAGGATTATTATCGTCATCCCAAGTAGCATTTGCATAGTCGGGGTGAACCCACGAATCGATTGTACCCGATGCGGTATTAATCATATGTCCAGGTGTTCCCAACCACTGCACCCCCCCTTTTAACCCTCCCCCTTCCGGATAGGCTTGTGTAGGTAATTCCAATACAGCATGTGGGGTATCATAAGCCAAATACATAAAGAAGGGTTTTTTCGCATCTTTTCCCTTTTCATAATCTTCAATCCATTTTTTTGCAACAGCCGTCCATAGGTCCCCGGTATAGCATTTATCAAGGTCCTTACTCACTTCCTTACGGTTTTCCCAAACCTGCTTAGCTCCATCATATAAGCCTTCTTTCGGATAGTGTTCATGCCCATCCCCATGACGCATATACCCATAATAATAATCGAACCCACGATTTAACGGATGTGCAGGCCAGTTGGTATCTTTACCTAACCCCTGCAATCCCCATTTGCCAATAGCGGCGGTAGTATAACCCGCTTTTTGTAATACATTACCAATTGTATAATTGTCTTCCAACGCCTTATCGAATTGATTATCCCGCACGTTGGCATGTCCCTGACTTACACCCAACAGTATAGAAGCGCGAGAGGGGGCGCTTACCGGAGCAGCACAGTAATGTTGTGACATTATGGCTCCCTTGGTAGCCATTCTATCCAAATTAGGTGTAAAGATAAAAGGCTCATTTCTATTGTTTGCTTTTTCTCGTTGTTTCTGAAAAAATACTCCAAGATCTCCGTAGCCAAGATCATCGGTAAGGATAAAGATAATATTGGGTTGCTTCGTTTTGAGTTGTTCTTTGGCATTCTGACAAACAGCCTTTGGAGCACAAAAAATACTGGCTGTCAAGGCCATGTATGCAAGTCGATGATGGTTCATGATGTATTTAATTATGGATTATATGCTTACTGTTTAATTTTTTACTGGATTGTAAAATAAAAAGAACCGAATGATTAGTTTTGGGAGAAACCTAAAGCCTTTTTATTATTTGACTATCCGTTAGATTACTCTTTTTCATTGCCGAATAAAAAATAAATATGAACCATCCTTTGTGCATTTAGGATAAATATAATTTTAAATTGTTCAAGGGTCTGAAAAAGACAAACTTGTTTAAGAACTGGATCATCGTCATTGCGGTAATCTTTGAAAGGATACGCGGTTTGAAACCTTTAAAGGTTTTGTCATAATTTCTACGAATCAGAAATTGATTCCATAACTGGGAAAACAGCGGTTCAATCCTTTTTCTTGCTTTTTTAAAGATGCGGGGCTGCACTTTAAAAGACTTTTGATTAGCCCGTTTAGGTGTTTCAAGTTGAATATCTGCCGATAAATTGCCTTTATCTCCAATAATCACGCAATCTGATAATTGCATTTGAATATCTTTCATGAAATGGATGTCGTGAACCGAAGCAGGCGTAATATTGATGCTTTGAAAAATTCCATTTACCGAACATATTCCATGAAGCTTATAACCGAAATAGTATAAACTTTGAGAAGCACAATAACCCTTGTCAAAAAATGAAAATTCATCTTCTTTACAGATTGTACTCCGGGATACCTTGGTATTTTTACATATTTCCAAGGGCATGGAGTCAACCACAAAGTAATCTTCAAATTCGTTGATGGCTCCTGAAAGCTTACGTCGAACCTGCTCCAGTAAACCAAAGAGTAATCTTTTCCTGCAGTTGTAAACACTTCGCTCGATGAGTCCTTCCAGGTAAGTGCCTTTAATTAACATAAATAGTTGACATTCTGTATATATGTTCATGTATTCTGCCGTTAGATTCACGGAAAAGACCTCCAGGTTGCTCAATTTGGGCTTTCGAATTTGATTAAATATTTCAGTATTTATCTTAAGATCTTAAAGATTCTTTAAAATAGTTTCGCGGCTTTGAATAAAGTTGTTCATGTATCTAATTAACTGATATCTAATTTTTTATACAATTTTTCATAATTACATGAACAACTTTTTTCCTAAATACACAACGGGTTAATAAATTGACATACTATATATGTTTCTTCTTCAAACTGCTGTAATTCAAGTTTCCATTTCTTCTTTTATTATAAAAAATGGGTTATACTCTTCTCTCTTCTGGGGCGTAGCTAGAACAGTGACTTTTTCTTTCGATTTATTTAAAAAGAGGCTGTCACAGCAAGCTGAAACAGCCTCTCTTTAAAATAATTATTGCCATCCAGGGGTTTGTCCTAATTTCGGATTAGCTTGCAATTCTTTTAACTGAACAGGATATAAATTCATTTTATCGTTAAAAATATGTTGCTCTATAACATAAGGAGTGTAGGTTGTTGTAGTTCCATTTTGTGTAACCTGCATACCCATTAAAGGTGAATTAAATTGGGTTGATCCAATTTTCCATCTGCGTACATCCCAGTAACGGTGTCCTTCAAATGAAAGTTCAACACGACGTTCATTACGGATACGATCACGCATTTGTGATTGCGTTAATCCGACAGGCAAAGTAGGCATGGCTACACTGGTTCTTTGGCGAATCTTGTTAACTGCAGCATAGACATCTGTGCCTGGTGTACTTTGAGTTTCATTCAAAGCCTCGGCATAAATCAAAAGCATTTCAGCCAAACGAAAGAAAATGGCATTGTGTTGCCCGGTTTGTCCGGTTTGCAAGTTTAAAGTTGGCAACAATAACTTTTTAAGATAATAACCTGTAAGGCTACCCCCATTAGCATCAGGACCATCAACGCCACCGGTATAGGTTTGGATAGTTCGTCCATTAAAAGTTGCACCATTATAAAGGACCGCTTCAGCTAAGCGTGGATCTCTGTTTGTATATGGCTTTGTTGGATCATAAACACCTGTTTTCATTTCAAAGGCATCAACAAAATTTTGGGATGGACAAATTCCATTTCCGGTAACACCACTAAAACCAACAGGATAATTTTGTGTTTCCATGCTATTAGAATTACCAAAAACCCGGGCCCATATTATTTCGGTACTTGCATAGGTATTTCCGGAAAAATTTGCTGAATACTGTGCTGTGAGTGTAAAAGGAGCGGTTCCGTCAAAAAATGGTTTAGCTGCATTCGCCGCCGCAGTCCATTTAGTAAGGTCGTTTGTGGGATTAAACAAGGGACTGGCAGCATATAATAAAGCTCTGGCTTTTAAAGCCTGAGCGGCCCATTTTGTTGCATGACCATACTGGGTATTTGTACTTCCATTTAATCCGGCATAAGTAGAAGGTAAGGCATTAAATGCCGCATCACAATCAGTCGTGACGCGATTAATAACGTCATCAAAAGAATTTCGAGGGAGTGCAATTGTATCGTTCAGTGAAAGTGTTTTTAAAATTATAGGTACCCCTCCGTAACGTTTTGCTAATTCGAAATAAAAAAAAGCTCTTAGAAAGGTTACCTCGCCAATCATACGCGGTTTAATTACAGATACCTTTTCTGAATTGAAAATTATATCAGCTCCATGATCGGTTTCCGGTAGCTGATGAATTTTTTCAAGAAAATTATTGCATTTTCGGATCGCTTTATAATAACTCGTAAAAACATCATCAGGATTATAAAATGGGGTTAAAGATCCTCCGGCTAATCTTGCAGCACCATTTGAAGAAACGCCAAATCGTGCATCGTCAGTAGCACATTCATATAAAGTACCTGAAACGGGTGATAAATTATTTGGTAAACTTCCGTAGATATCATTTACATATTGGGAAGAGTAGGAAATATTAGTAAATACATCACTCTCCTGAATTTCGACAATAGGCCTATCCAGTAATTCTTTTGAACAAGAGCTTGTAAGAAATGTAAATAATATAGGTATTATAAATACTTGAATTAATATTATTTTATTTTTCATTTTAAATCGTGTTATATTCATTAATAATTACAACTGAATATTTAATCCAAGCGACAAGCTTTCCATTCTCGGGTATTGTGATATTCCAGCTTGGGCATCTTCAGGATCAATATACTTGATATTAAGATTACTCCATGTTGCTAAATTTAAACCAGACAAATAGAATCTTAATGCTTTTATTTTTAGACGTTGTAATGATAGTGAAGTTAAATTATAACCTATTTCGACATTTTTAAGTCTGATAAAACGAGTAGTTTTAACCCAGAAAGTAGACGTTTGATAGTTGTTAGAACCATCAAATCCTAATCGCGGATATAAAGCTGTTGATGCAGTTGACGGTGTCCATCTGTCGTTCATTAAATCGGATGGACGTGATCCGTTTGTAAAACCATACGTTGCATAGCTTCTTAAATCCACACCATAACCGGCCGAACCCTGTAAGTATATACTGAGATCGAAATTTTTGTACGCACCTCCTAATTCAAGACCCAACGTAGTCTGAGGCTCCCAAGGTTTAGAAATTGGGGCAAAATCATTATTATCAATCACGTTGTCACCGTTTCTGTCCAGGTATTTAATATCACCGGGCTTAACCTGCTGGTAAGAAGATTTTGGTGAATTGGCTATATCTTCATTATTCGCATAAAATCCAATTGCCGTTAACCCATAAACTGTACCAACAGGTTGTCCTGTAGTATTGAGATAAGCGTATTGCTTCACGGATTCAGCATTATATATGATTTTATTCGCATTTAAACTCAGATTAGCGGATACATGATAACTAAAATCTTTCATTTCCTTTTTAAACCAGATATTTGCATCAAGACCATGATTATTCACTATTCCAATATTTAATTGTTGTGTCGTTTGTCCCACTAATGAACTAATGTTGCCGGGAGTAGTAAGTATTCTACTTCTACGTTCATTAAACAGATCAAGTGAAAACCCTAACGTGTTATTACATAACGAAGCATCTATACCTATATTCGCCATATTCATCTTTTCCCAGGTTACATCCATATTGGCTAATGCCCCTTCTGCAAATCCATTTGCACCTGATGTTGTTTGTCCGAAGTTGTATACTGTACCTGTATTATTATACCTGCTAACATATAAATACCGGCTAAGCTGACTTCCGCTAATGTCACCATTACCTAAAATAGCATAGCTACCCCGAAGTTTTAAAAAGTTAACCATTTTCAGATCTTTCATAAAGTTTTCTTTACTTATAATCCATCCTGCTCCAAGGCTTGGAAAGAAGCCATAATGATTATTGAAAACCTCCGTTGTACTATAGCTTAAGCCCAAGTCGACAAGATAGCAGTCTTTGTATTGGTAATGTTCCTGACTGAACAAATTAACGGTTGTATATGGAAAATCGGCGCCATTAGGTATTGTTTTACTTTGTGAATAGCCTAATGATGCACTTAATTTGTGATCTTGGGAAATAATAGCAGAATAATCAACTTTACCCCAGAAGGTACCAATATGATTTTGAGCACCTGAATGAACAGTATATGTAGGTAGTACGTTTTTCCCCACAGTTTGTAAAACGCCATTGATATAACTATTAACAGCAAAAGTTGGCGAACCGGAATTGAATCCTTCACTATCAGTAAAAGAATTATAAAAAGAATAGGCTGCACTTACAGACAAACCTTTTAGCACTGATGAAAGTACTTCTTTAAAGCCCACATTTCCAAACGTTACCCGGTTTACATCTTTATAATAACCCAATTTAGTAATCATCCCATAAGGATTATTTGGATACTGCGCATTACCACCAATTGTGCCGTCAGAAAATACAACAGGAAATAAATTAGGCGGATATTTAGCCATATTCGTTATTATATCGGAAGTAGCTCCCGAATAGTCATCTGGATTGGTATTTTCTTCAATTCTTGCAGACAAATCAACAAATGCGGAAAGCGATTTGGTTATATTTGCATCAAAATTGCTTCTCAAATTGTATCTATTAAATTGATCCTGTGTCTTATAGCCATATTTATCAAAATTAGTAGAAGTATTTTTAAACAATCCATTTTGACTGGTAATACCTCCTAAAATAAAATAGCGTAAGATATTGTTTCCCCCACTAATAGTCAGGTTGTGTTTTTGCATGACGGAATAATCTTTTAAATTAGCTCCATACCAATCTGCATCGGGGTTGTTTATAGGATCGCTTCCATTGTTATATGCATCAATTTGTGACTGAGTATATTTTGCCGGCAATCCGTCATTTAATGCGGCTTCATTATATAATTGCATATATTTTTGGGCCCCAACAAACGTGGGTAAAGCAACTGGTTTTTGAAAAACTACTGAAGAGTAAAAATTGATTTTATTATTATAGGCTTCTCCGCGCTTGGTCGTTACAAAAATTGATTTGTTAGCACCGCCGATACCATAAACACCATTTGCCACTCCGTCCTTTAGCACCTGTAATTGATCAATTTCTAAAGGATCAAGTTGTGAAAAACTAACAGGCACATTATCAACATATAAGTTAGGTGAATCGTTAGAATAATTATAAGAACTATAACCTCTCACATAAAAAGAAGCACCATCATTACCGGGTTCATCAGAATAATCAGCTCTTGAATATAAACCAGGTATTCGACCTGCAACGGAATTGGTGGCATTGGGTGTATGAGATTTTTCCATCTCGTTTCCTGAAATGCCCGATATTGCTCCGGTAAAAAATTCGTTGTTAATCTGTACGCCAAAAGGCAAAACCAACTTGTTTTGAAATGGTTTGTTTTCTTCCAATTTTATTATAACATTTTGAGAAAACTGATTAACCATGATTTCTTGTTTTTGAAATCCCTCTTTAATAATAACAAGGGTGTCCATTTTATCAGTAGTATAGGTAAAATGGCCTTTAAAATCAACTTTTATTGGTTTGTTATTTCCTTTTGAGGTTATATTTACGCTCAAAATTTCTTTGCCATTACTGTCTGTCACTGATCCATTTATCGTATTCTGCGCTAATAAACTGCTCATTGAAAATAAGAGCAATGTTATTACACAGGCAATATTTAATGTTATATCATATTTTTTATTATTCATAATTAATTTATATTAAGCCACTTATTAATTAAATAATTTTATATTGAAGACTCAACATGAAATTTCTTATTAATAACCAGGGTTTTGTTTAAGATTAGGGCTCTTTAATGTTTCGTTGAAAGGAAAAGGATAGAAGTACATTCTGTTATCAAAAAAGTTCGAATAAATCAATACATTAGTCCATATTACAGTACTGCCCGATAATACCGGCACATAACCTCTGAACTCGTTTTTCAGATCATTGGATTTCCATCTGCGTAAATCAAAAAAACGTTGATTTTCAAATGCTAGTTCAACAGATCGTTCTCTTTGAACTTTTGCCCTAAACTGTTCGGTTGATAATCCTGCTGATATTACCGGCATATTCACAGTTGGCCTTGTACGGGTTGCATTGAATGCATTACAAGCTTCTGAAGTAGGACCCTGATATTCGTTTATCGCTTCTGCAAGATTCAAATATATTTCGGCAAGACGTATGTAATGCCATTTTTGCCCGGAAACATTCCCGTTTGCCGGTATTCCTTTACGAATAAAAACACCAGTAATGGTTCTTGCGCTATAATCGGCACCACCATTATAGAGTTGCATTGTAAAGCCATTAAAGACATCACCATTTTTAACAACATTATAACCTAATCTTGGATCCCTGTTAGCAAAAGGATTAGTCGGATCATAATTTGTTCCTGCTTCAGTTATGGTTTTACCTGTATTGGTTTCATATAAATCAACTTCATTTGCAGTTACGTCAAAGCAAAAATTGCCCGGGCTCCCTGCGCGTCCAGGAGCGAAGACATTAGACAAATAAGGATAGTTTTGACGATACCAGATAATTTCATGATTTGTTGCATCTTTTCCGGCCGTGAACAGATTTGGATAACTGTTATAGAGCTGATATGCATTCCCATTAGCTGCGTTTAGTGTAAAAAACTCTCGGGCTGCATCAGCTGCTAATTTCCAACGGTTTACATCATAATCGCCATAGCTGATCAATGTATCCTTTTCAGAACTATTGTTAAATAATGGACTTGCAGCATACAATAACAAACGGCTTTTAAGCGCTGAAGCTGCTGCTGCTGTTGCACGACCACGATCATTGTCTGTTGCAGGAAACCACGGTAATGAACTTTTAGCTGCTTCTAAATCTTCCAAAATAAAATCAACTGTTCGTTTAAATGATGCCCTGGATACCTTTTTCTTGAATTCGTCAAATTTTGCAATATCAGTAATACTACTTACATCAGTCGCATCAGTAACTAATGGAACACCACCGTATCGTTTCAGTAATTCGAAATAAAAAAATGCGCGTAAAAATCTTGTTTCACCAATAAACTGTGTTTTAGATGCAGGAGTAAACGTCATCAAGTTCTGATATTTTAACAAGAGATTACAACGTCGAATGCGCGGATACTGACTAATGTATAATCCTCCTAATCCATCTTCTAATGAAGAAACTTGTGAATTCATACTACCATTGACCCATGCTTGTCCTGAATTAGGAATTGGATCAATAACTTCATCACACATTGTTGAATATCCCCAAGCATTAGCATTTAATACGATCCCTTCATTGTACATGTTTGCATAGATATTTGCAAGAAAACCAGATGTACGCATTTCATCGTTAAAAATAGTTTGAGGCGTCAGATCAAGATTATTGGTGGGTGGTGATAGAAAATCTTTTTTACAACTTACCATTAATAAAATAACGGCACCCAATATATATATAATTTGATTTTTCATCATAAATGTTTTAATATTTCTGTTAAGCATAATTTCAGAGTGTAACATTTATACCGAAATTGAATACGCGTTGTTGTGGATAAGCCCGGGCTTGTGAATCTCTATTTTCAGGGTCTAAATATTTTATTTTTGAAAATGTGCACAAGTTTGAACCATCAATATAAATCCTTACAGATTGCAAAGATATTTTACGAAGAAAGTTTTTAGCAACAATAGTGTACCCAATTTGAGCTTGCTTTAAGCGGAGGTATGATGCATCTTTTATCCAATAATCATTATTCACATAATTATAATCGCCACCTGCCGGACTGGATGACACACGAGGAGAAGTGGCGGTAGATGCAGTTGCGGGAGTCCAACGGTTTAAATCAATTTTTAAGGCGCCTCCTCCATTTAAGAATGCCCAACCAGCTTCATTAGTCACAAACATTGCCGTATTTGCGCTTCCCTGAAACATCGCACTGAAATCAAGATTTTTAAACTTACCGCCAAAACTTACCGCATATTGATACTCAGGGCTGGTTGGTCCGCCGATAGGAACCATATCTAAATTATTAATTATTTTATCTCCATTTTGATCAACATACTTAAAGTCACCCGGTACTAATTTACCACTAGCAGTTTTATCCGGGTATGCCGTAGAATAACCTGCTGCATACCACGCATCTACTTCCGCCTGGTCTTTAAAAAAGCCATTGGTTCTTAGTCCATATAATTGGTCAACAGGATTTCCGGTTTTAAATAACCACGGATAAGGTTGTGTGGGCTCATCTTCAAATAATATTTTATTTCTTGCAAATGAGAGATTCGCTTTTATCCAATAACCAAAATTGCCAATGGTATAGTTGTGTGTGAGTTCAACCTCATATCCTTTATTTTCCATTTTTCCGAGGTTAGCACTGGGTAAATTTCCTGAAGTAACGCCCAGCGTCGCTGGAACAGTTCCATATGAAGCCAAAATATGGTCTCTCATTTCATAAAACACATCGGCTGTAAATCCAATAATGTTATTAAAAAATTTAGCGTCCAGCCCCAGGTTATATTTTTTGGCAACTTCCCATTGTACTTCACTATTTCCAAATGCACCTTCGTTATAACCACTTATGGTATTTCCATTGGTTAATCCAAATGAATAGCTTCCTGAGTTAGCATAAGGCTTATTGAAAAATGCAAAACGGCCAATACCCTGATCGTTCCCAACCTCGCCAAAAGAGCCTCTGATTTTCAATAAACTAATTATTTTGCTATCCTTTAAAAAAGCCTCATTACTAGCAAGCCAACCCAACGCCAATGCGGGGAAAAGGCCAAATCGATTACCAGGGGCAAAATTTTCAGAACCATTATAGCCTAAATTTATTTCAGCTAAATATTTGTAATCATAATCATAAGTGGCCCTTGACGATATACCAATATAAGATTTAGGCCAATCACCTAATAATGTTTCCCGACTTGCATTAAATAAAAGCAAACCTGTGTAATGATTTTTACCGGTATTTCCGATATAATCTAATTTGCTTTCAAAATACCAATTTTTATTCATCAAGGAATTTGCGGAAGTATAATTAATTAAAGGTTGATTTGCTGAGCTTCCTGGTCCTCCATAAATATAAGTTCCATCGCTGTTTTGCCCTGTTATTGGATAACGGGCATAAAAATTATTTACTGCACCTCCAGATATTACCGGTCTGTAGCGACTGTTTGTTTGAGTATATCCATTCCGCATTGAAAAATTCCCGGAGAATGTAAGTCCTTTTATCAGATCATCTAACTTTTGTTTAAGAATAACAGACCCGTCAATAAGATTGCCGTATTCACGTTTTACACCAGATTCTGTTAGTTCAGCTAATAAATTCATGCCGGCAATACCTGAAGCATCTTTATCTACTCTTCCGCTTGGCAAGCTAAAACTACCATCGGGATTGACAACCGGCATACAATTTGGCGGAAGCCTGACAAGCTCAGAAAAAATTCTTGTAGTTCCATCTTGACCGGCATAAATTTGCTCGGTATAAGGGCCGTTACGTAAATAATTACTTACGCCTAAATTAACTGAAAGACGGGTAGTAGGACTAAAATCAAAATCCAGATTTGACCTGAAATTATATTTTGAAAAATTAATTGATTCATCGAAATCGGCTGATTTCGTATGGTTAAATGCACCATCTTGCGATAAATAGCTACTGGAAACAAAATATTTTACCAGATTTGAACCACCGGTTACATTTAAATTATATTGGTGCATTAATGAATTTTTCTTTAAAAATTCAGAATACCAATCTACATCCGGATATAAATATGGATCTAGGTGATTCTTATATCCATCTAACATTTGCTGGCTATAAAAGGGCGCTTTCCCCTCATTAATGTATGCTTCATTTTTAAGCGTAGCATATTCATAGGAATTGCACATCTCAGGCACCTGTGTCATTTGCTGTAAACTTGTATTTGCAGTAAAACTTATGACAGGCTTCATATTTGAACCACGGCGGGTAGTAACCAAAAGAACACCATTAGCTCCCCGAATACCATAAACTGCAGTTGCAGAGGCATCTTTCAGAATAGTAATATTTTCTACTTCATTGGCATCTATAGTATTGAATGTACGTACAACACCATCAACAAGTACAAGTGGGCCAGTATTTCCTGTGTATGTGCCCTTCCCCCTGATAAGTAATGTTGCTGCATCACGTCCGGGGTCGCCAGTAGTTTGAAGTGTGATTAAGCCTGGCAAACGACCGGTCAATGTATTGGATATATTAGCAGCAGGAGTTTGTAGCATGTCCTTTGAAGAAACTGAACTTACGGACCCTACTACAGATACTTTTTTCTGAACACCATATCCAACAACAACAACTTCGTTTATTTCTTTTGATTTTTCCTCAAGAGAAATATTAATTATGGATTGATTATTTACCGATACTTCTTTAGTTACAAAACCCATATAGCTAAAAATGAGGCTACAAATTGGATTTGCTTTAATTAAAAAATTACCATCAGCATCAGATGTGGTACCAATTTTTGTACCCTTAATCAAAATAGTTGCTCCTGGCAAAGGCTGTCCCTGTGAATCTGTAACTTTCCCTCTTATTGGCGATTTCTGCTGATTACCATTTGGTACAAACACAATAAGATCGTTTTCTAATATTGTAAATGAAGTACTTGTAAGTTCTGATATTTTTTTTAATACATCATCTAATGCAATATTATTTGCTTTAAGACTGATTTTTAAATTGGGGTCCAGTAATTCACTTTTATACAGAAAGGTGTATTTAGTTTGTTTCTCAACTTCTTTGAGCAACTGAGGTACAGAAATACCCTTAACTGATAGATTAAGTTTATTTTTTTGGGAATAACCTGCCGCAGAAACGGAAATCCCAATAATTAACATTAAAAATGTGAGTTTCATATACAATAACTGAAAAGTGCTTATTTTTAAAACACAATGTTTCTTTTTTTTCATATATTTGTCTGATTTTAATGATTCAGCATACATTAGAGTTAATGTGCTGTTGTTTACCTGTTAAAATTTACTAGCTGGAAAATGCGGATACATTTTCCAGTTTTTTTTAATAGTTTGTTTTTCCCATTTATTTTTATTTAAGTGAATAATTCATTTTAATTAATGTCTGGAAAAGATTGTAATTGAATCGCCTTTTATCTGATACTCAAAATCTGATGTTAGTCTTAGTGCATGCATTGCTTGCTCAATTGTCCCGTTTTTAAAGGTGCCTGTATATCTTATTTTACCTAAATTCTCATCAACTTTTATTTTCACATCAAAGCAATGTTCCAACTTACGCGAAATACTCTCTAGCGTTTCATTTTCAAAACTCAACTGATCTTCTTTCCATATTATATCAGAAGTCGTTTTTATTGAATTATTCAACACAAAAAGTTCATTCGGTTTCAGCTTTTTTAATAGATCGTTCCCATATTGTTTTCTTATGGCTTCAAGTTTTAATACTGGTGTTTCCCGAATAAAAATTGCTTTTTGATTTGGTTGTAAATAAATCGCATCTCTTCCTATTTTCGTATTATTTCTTTCGATATATACTAATCCTTTTATCAGCGTTGTTTCAGTAATCCCTTCACTAGGGTATGATCTTATATTGAATAAGGTTCCCAAAACTTTTACTTTAACATCTATAGTTTTTACATAAAAAGGTCTTGAAGCATTATGAGTTACATCAAAATATGCTTCGCCTTCAAGATAAACTTCACGTGAAGATTTTTTGAATT
Source organism: Bacteroidota bacterium (assembly GCA_030706265.1). Lineage (GTDB taxonomy): Bacteria > Bacteroidota > Bacteroidia > Bacteroidales > Cfx3-03 > Cfx3-03. Next base: position 16,674 of record JAUZOX010000010.1, read on the forward strand.
GTTCCGGAAATATCAGTTTACTTCCGGAGTTAATCCAAACTTTTGTTCCATCCGATAAAATTACTTGTGATCTATGACCTTTAGGAACAATAACCTGATTCATTGCTGTTAACTCGGCATCATTATTTTTATGGTTATTATAAAAAAGGAAATAAGCAGATAATCCAATTGAAACAAATAATAAAGCCGCTGCTGCAACTTTTAAATATATTGAAGTACTAAATGATTTTTTAGCTTTTGTAACTGTGAAAGATGATGGTTCGTCAAGTTTAAGGATTGCTTTTACTCTTTGCCATTCTTCATCTGTATTTATTTGCTTCTTTAAAGAAATAATATCAAATGTGAACCATAACTGGTTTATTAAGGCAAAATATTCTGCATTCTTGGAGTTTTCAGATACCCAACAATCCACAATATGTTGCTCTTCCACATCAGCTTCACCAACTAGATATTTTGCCAATAAATCCCAGTTAATACCAGCAGTTAGTTTAATTTTCATATGTTGCTTATATTAAAAAATAGAACAAAAAAAAGGAGTTTACCCTTATTCGAATAGAAGAATTATTAAAAATACTTTATAAAAGCAATAAGATCAATAATATATATTCAAATTTTGAGCGTAAAATGCGTAATGCTTTTCCCATCTGTGATTCTACAGTTTTTATCGAAATATTCAATTTCTGTGCAATTTCCGCATATTTAAGTCTATCTATACGACTCATTTTAAAAATTATAGCACATCTTCTAGGCAATTTATCAATATTATCTAATAATTGCTTTTCTAACTCCTCTATTTCTAAAGAATCATAAAATTCGTCTATTTTTTCTTCTTTTAAAAAAGCAGCATCAAGTGCTATAAAACGTGATTGGCTCGCTTTTTCACGCAAACTATTATTTCGAACTGCCTTAAATAAATATGCACTCAAAGAAGTATTAATTTCTATACTAGAACGGTTCTCCCAAAAATAAACAAATAAATTTTGAACTATCTCCTTGGCAATATCAATATCCTGAGTAAAACGGTAGGCATATATACATAATGATTGATGATATTTCTTAAACAAGATTTCGAATGAAGAAACATCCCCTTCATTCAATCGCTTAAGGATTAATTTATCAAAATTCTGCATAACAATCAGCTATATTCTAATATTAACAACATTTCTTAAAATAATCTAAACCACTTATAAACCTGTGAAAGGACCAAGATTATGTGAATTCATTGTTTAATGATCATCTGTGTTCGAAAGTTTATTGCATAGACATTCAGCTGTTTGGACCATATCTGTTTTTATAGGTAATCATCTCAACTAATTCATCATCATGAGCCTGGAATACTTTTTTATCACTCAGACGCTGATATTCTATAGTTCTCGGGCACATTTCTCTATTTCTTTGATCAGCAGTACCCAACAGAAATATTATTATTCTCATTTACAATTAGAGATTGAAATCCTTGATTAGTGCTACATTCTACTAAAGCAATTGAAGCTTCACCAATAATTGCTCTAGTTGTTAACAATATGGTTCCAACTGGCAATATTTTAGCAGAAGATTTTTGTAGCCCCAACTCTGTAATAGTTCTTAAGCTTTTTGTGACAAAAGTTCCTTTTATCTCAATGGGAGTAAACCATTGTATATTTCCATTCCAATAATCTTCATTATCAGTTTCAGAGGAACCACATCCAACTATTTGAAAAAATTCTTCCAACTTTTTCTCTATCCATTCCTCAATAAACCCTGGAAACCTAAATTCAGGAACATGTTTTTTCATCTTTTCCATCATCAAAAGGGAGTTGAGATGTTCAGTTCCTTACAGTAGGCTGCAATCTTGGCATCGATGCCCACCATCTTTGCATCCAGTTCTTTAATCTCTGCAGCTATCGCATTGACATCAATACTCTCCTCGGCCTCGAAAGTATCCACGTAGCGGGGAATATTCAGATTGTAATCGTTATCCGCGATCTCCTTAAGGGTAGCACGCTTGCTGTATTTCTCCTCTTCAATCCGGTTACGGTAGGTCGTGATGATCTTCTCAATATCTGAATCCCGTAACACATTTTGAGTCTTCACCTTTTCGAAGTGTTGACTGGCATCGATGAACAGAATATCCTCGGGGTTCTCGCGGCACTTTTTATAAACCATGATACAGGTGGGGATACTGGTTCCATAAAATATATTGGCAGGTAACCCGATCACCGCATCCAGGTAGTTGCGTTCTTCGATCAGATAACGGCGGATGTGTTGTTCGGCCCCACCCCTGAATAATGCACCGTGGGGCAGTACGATTGCCATGGTTCCATTCTCAGCCAGTTGATAGATCATGTGCTGTACAAAGGCAAAATCCGCTTTACTTGAGGGGGCTAGTTTTCCGTATTGACTAAAACGGTCATCGGTCATAAACAGGGGACTCGCGCTCCAGTGAGCAGAGAAGGGAGGATTGGCTACGATGGCTTCAAACTTATGATCCAGGTGTTGCGGCCGTTCCAGTGTGTCTTCCTGCCGGATATCAAACTTACGGTATTGAACATCATGCAGGATCATATTCATGCGGGCCAGATTATACGTGGTGCGGTTAAGTTCCTGTCCGTAGAAATTATTCACCTCCTGTACTTCTCTTGCAACGCGTAATAATAAGGAACCCGAACCGCAGGTTGGATCATATACCGACTTCAGTTTACTCTTTCCAGTAGTGACCAGTTTGGCCAATACTTTGCTCACCTCCTGGGGAGTATAAAACTCTCCCGCCTTTTTTCCCGCACCACTGGCAAACTGCCCGATGAGGTATTCATAAGCATCGCCGAGCACATCCGCTTCGACGTTTTCGAGTTGGAAATCTATTTTTTCGAGGTGGGTCAGTACTTTTACGATCAGCTCATTTCTGTCTTCCACCGATCTGCCCAGTTTGGTACTGGTCAGGTCGAGGTCTTCAAACAGGTTGTCGAAGTCGTCTTCGCTCGGGGTCCCCATCGTGCTCTGCTCGATATGGGTCAGGATCTTTTGCAGGTCTTCGAGGATAAAGTTACTTTCCCCTTCCCTGTCACCGTTACCACGCTTGGCTATCTCGCTAAAGAGTTCAGAGGGTAGCAGAAAATACCCTAACTTCCCCAATGTTTCCTTTCTGATTGCTTCAATAACCTCTTTTCCATATTCTGAATCTTCATTGATGTCGCGGTATTTGATATGGTCTTCTGCAAGGATTTCATCTGCATAGCGTAACATCTTTTCTGAAAGGTACTTGTAAAAGATAAAACCCAGTATATAGTCGCGGAACTCGTCCGCATTCATCTTTCCCCGGAGGGTATTCGCTATATTCCAAAGTTGTTGTTCGAGTAGTTTCTTCTGATCTTCTGACATGAATATATTTACTATCGCGTTGGTCTGTAACAGACAGTAAATTTAAGTAAAGTAACCGGATGGTGTATCCCCTTCTGCTAAAAGATATCTCTTCTTGTTTTTTGATTTGATAAATTTTATCCGAAAACATGCACCGAACAATTTGGCGTCATCAGAGATACGACTGATAATGACGGAGGTCCTACTATTCTGTTTAATGGAATGAGGTATAATGTTGAAGCAATCCAATGATTCTGTAATTGGGCAAAAATGAGATGAATGAGTTAAGCTTTGGGAGCATTACAGCAGAATTGGGTTATCTCTGAAAACTCATTCTATTGAATACAGCCCTTTAGCTTTTGAATACGTTCCTGTCTTTAAGTTTTTTAAACAATAGATTATTAGACTAAATGGTAATTTGGAAGAAATGACTGAAGAAACGAGCATGATCGAAGATCACAAACAACGATGAACCGAGCATTTATACGAGCTCCATACTCCATGCCAAACATGTTTCAAGTTATGGCTTGCGCCTAAACTTGAA
>JAUZOX010000100.1 GCA_030706265.1 Bacteroidota bacterium
AATTAAAAACAGATATTATCTCCAATAAACGTAACAAGGAGATAATGCGTGTCCAACATCACAACAAGTCGAGAACAGGCAGATTTGTTTGTTCAAGAATTTATCCAGAGTAAAAAGAGCCAAAAAGAGTTCTGCCGTGAAAGATTGCCGGAACTGTCAATGACAAGTGTTTCCACATTTCCATTCGTTCCACTGCCAAGTGAATTCCATTTATTGTCTTTCCATTTGGCTATGTTGCTTACAGCTATATCTCCAGCTGAGATGAAATATCCGCCTGCGTATAGATTACCATTACCATCAATAGCGAGAGCATCTATACTTTCTGAACTAAAATTCATTCCACTGTGCAATGGACTCCATGTATTACCGTCCCATCTGGCTACATTTTTCGTGTTCTTGTCGTTATTGTAGAATTCTCCACCAGCAAATAGGTGACCGAAACCGTCAATTGCAATATCCCGGATAATACCCTTGTTAAAAGGATTATCAATTTCGCTACCTAGTGTGCTCCATGTGTTGCCGTCCCACTTGGCAATATTTTTAGCAGGTACTCCACCTGCAGTGTCAAAAGCCCCACCTGCATACAGGTTGCCGGAACTGTCAATGGCAAGAGTTATTACAGAATAATTTATCCCACTACCGAGTGCGTTCCATGCACTACCGTTCCATTTGGCAATGTGGTTCGCGGGCCTACCGCCTGCCATTTTGAAATCTCCGCATGCGTATAAATTACCTGAACTGTCAAATACAAGATCATTCATGCAACCATTCATTCCGCTGCCTAGAATACTCCACGCGCTTCCATTCCATTTGGATATGGAATACGCAGCGATTCCATCCGTGGTATCAAAGTCCCCGCCGGCGTAAAGATTGCCGGTATTATCACATATGAGCGCGTAAATCGCGTATTTCATTCCACTACCAAGCGCGCTCCATGCTGTGCCGTCCCATTTGGCGATGTTATTCGCAGCTACATTGCCTGCTACGTTAAACTCACCCCCAGCATAAAGATTGCCTGTTGAATCGATCTCCAAGGCATAAACAACCCCATCAATTCCAGGAACTCCTCCCATACTCACCCAATCTGCATCAGAAATCGTGGGATTGATACGAACTGGATATTTCGCACTTTTATCATCCACTAAAATCTTTAAGTTATGCTCTTCTGTCATCTCAAAACTTGCTTCAAGTTTCTTTCCTGCTGCATCAAAAACTTCCAAATCGTGATATACAAGTTCTCTACTACTTATCATCCGTACCTGGATTCCATATTTTGTCAGCGTAAGATTAGCACCTTCCACGGAAATCTCTAAAACCAGCTTTCCTTTTCCCCCGGGTTTTCCAATTATAACAAAATCCTGCCTGATTCCATCACCGGATGTTTTGTATTCCTCGACCACACCGCCGTGCTTTGCACTTATTACGCCGTCAGTAGAGTTTACCCATTCGGCTGCGACCGGCAATTCCTTTTTAAAACTCTCCCGCCCTATTCCCGCTGCGCGGATAGAAAAAACTCCCTGCCCTTCGCTCTCAGAGGTCGATTGAATGCGAGTACCGCTCATGGTTATTTCAGCCTGAAGATCCTGCATCCGGCAGTCGAGACGATAACCATTCCACAGTTCTGTTATGGAATGTTTTTTATCGCCTGATCTTTTTTCTGCTTCGTCGCAAAGTTTGTTAAAAGGAATGTTTTGATTGGCTTGTACGGGAGAAAATCCGATTGTTATGAGGCTTGCGATCACGAAAAAACGAAATGTTCTGTATAACATAGAAGTCCCCCTTTGATTTAACCTTGGCTATCGGAACAGAACTCACTTTTCCTTAGTGGAATTCTTGTATTTTCATGCCTTTATCAAGATACTAAAGGATTGCCGCATAAACACGAAAGTACATATGAACAGAAACTTTATCACTTCCATCTCCCACATTAACACTAAAAACAGGTATTACACACTGAATTCTTAAGGATTTCAGCACAACACAGTTCAAATTGATTCATGTGAGTTCACACATTTTTCTTTACACTTTATTCTGATTGATACTTGCTGTAAAAAAGTTTGTGAGTTTTCACTTTTCGCTCTTCTCTTTATCTATCTATTCACCACTATCCTGAATCTGATAGATTCCTTTCCGGCATTTACCTGAGCGATGTAGGGTCCCGGCGCAAGGTTTGTCTTTTTTATTCGAAGTGAGTTATTCCCTTTGGGCAGTAACTTCGAGTCGTGCAAAACCTGACGGCCGTTAAGTGAAAAGATACTGTAGCGAACGTCGGATGCGGACTGCAAGCAAAAATGATAAATACCTGAGTGGGAATCATAAGTAATGGAAGGCAGGAACGAATTGCCGCTTCCGTGCGGCAGCACCGCATTATTGTTTAGGTTGCATTTGGCAATGTAGGCCGAAACTTTACCGCCCGCAATAGTGAAAGATCCGCCCGAGTAAAGATTTTGAGAACCGTCCATAGCAAGAGTTTTAACTTCGCCATTCGTTCCACTACCGAGCGCACTCCATGCGTTTCCATCCCATCGGATAATATTATTCGCAACTACTTCACCTGCACTGTCAAATTTTCCAGCAGCGTATAGATTTCCAGAATCATCAATGACAAGAGCATTGACATCATTTTTTATTCCGCTACCAAGTGTACCCCATGCATAACCGTTCCATTTGGCGATATTATTCACTTTTGCATCGCCTGCCTTGTTGAACCCTCCCCCTGCGTATAAATTACCAGAGCCATCGATAGAAAATGCATTAACTTCGCTATTCATTCCACTACCGAGTGCGCTCCAGTTATTGCCATTCCACTTGGCTACATAATTAGCGGTTATGCCGCCTGCCTTATCGAACCGCCCACCTGCGTATAAATTACCGGATTTGTCAAAAGCAAGTGCATAAACTTCGCTATTCATTCCGCTGCCAAGTGCGTTCCATGTACTACCATCCCATTTTGCGATATAATTCGCGACAGTTCCGCCAATAACTGTAAAATATCCTCCTGCATACAAATTTCCTTTATTGTCTGCTGTTATTGCCCGAATCAGTGATCTTGTACCATCTCCAAGCTTACTCCAAGTATTGCCATCCCATTTGGCTATGCTGTTCGCTTCAATGCCGCCTGCACTATCAAACTCCCCTCCTGCGTAAAGCTCACCCGTACTATCAAAAGCAAGTGCATAAACTTCGCTATTCATTCCGCTGCCAAGTGCGTTCCATGTACTACCGTCCCATTTCGCGATATAATTCGCGACAGTTCCGTTAATAATTGTAAAATATCCTCCTGCATATAGGTTACCAGATGCATCTACAACAATTGCATTAATTCGCTGATTCGTCCCTTTTCCAAGTATACTCCATCCACTACCGTCCCATTTTGCGATATATATATTTTGAGTTGCATTGAAAAAACCACCTGCATAAAGTTCCCCTGAAATACCTAATTCAAGTGCATAGACTTCGTCTTTTTTCTCGCCTTCAAGTGCGCTCCATGTATTACCGTCCCATTTAGCTATGGAACTCGCTTCTATGCCACCTGCCGTATCGAAACACCCTCCTGCATAAATATTACCCGAGGCGTCGATAGCAATATCCCATACAGCACCATCTCCAGCAGGATTATTTATTCCGCTGCCCAGCGAGCTCCACTTATTACCATCCCACATTGCTATGCGGTTTGCTATTTTGTTTCCTGCTATAGTAAACATACCTCCAACATAAAGATTACCGATACTATCCAATGTCATGGTAAGGACTTGGTAATTCAATCCGTTCCCTAGAACGCTCCATATACTGCCATCCCATTTTGCGATATTGTTTACAGCTATACCTCCTGCTGATGTGAACAGACCACCTGCATAGATGTTACCGATATCATCAATAGCAAGTGCATTTATATTATCATTTGTTCCACTGCCCAGTGCATTCCATGTGCTACCATCCCACTTGGCAATATGATTCGCGGAAATATCGCCTGCCGTGTCGAAACCCCCACCTGCATAAAGATTACCGGCATTATCAAAAGATAGTGCTCGTACCGGTTTATTCACTCCACTACTGAGTTTGCTCCAGCTATTGCCGTCCCATTTCGCAACATAGTTAACAGTTATATCGCCTGCTCTTGTGAAATAACCACCAGCATAAATATTACCGGAACTGTCTAGAGCAAGGCTATATACAATGTCATTAGTTCCTTTCCCGAGCGCATTCCATGAGCTTCCATTCCATTTTGCAACGTTATTCGCAATCACATCGCCTGATATTTTAAACCAACCACCTGCATAAAGACTACCTGAGGAATCGATCACCAAGGCTAAAACGCGCTCGTCGACCCCTGTGACTCCTCCCATGCTCCCCCAATCCGCATCCGAAATTGTAGGATCGATACGGATGGGATATTTCGCACTTTTATCCTCAACCAAGATCTTAATATTATGCTCTCCAGCTATCTGAAAACTTGCCTTTAGTCTTTTCCCCGCAGCATCAATAATCTTCAGATCGTGATACACGAGCACCCTGCCGCTAGCGAGTTGTACTTTTACTTCTTTCCCCACCAGTTTCGGAACAGCTCCTTCCACTGAAAGCTCAAGCAGCAAATTACCTTTGTCTCCGGGTCTGCTGATAATTAAGAATTCCTGCCTGATCCCATCACTTGAGGTAGCGTATTCCTCAACGATATTTACACGCCTGCTGCTTATCACACCACTTTTCTCTTTAACCCATTCAACAATTTCCGGGATCTCATTCATCGCTTTTTCCCGTCCAAGTCTTACTGCCCCTATACTGAAATTCCCTTCACCTTCACTTTCAGATGTTGAGCGGAAAAGCGTACCGTTCATGGTTACCTCCGCCTGAAGATCCTGCATCCAGCAGTCGAGACGATAACCATTCCACAGTTCTGTTATGGAATGTTTTTTATCGCCTGATCTTTTTTCTGCTTCGTCGCCAAGTTTGTTAAAAGGAATGTTTTGATTGGCTTGTACGGGAGAAAATCCGATTGCTATGAGGCTTGCGATCACGAAAAAACGAAATGTTCCGTATAACATAGAAGTCCCCCTTATTAAGACCGAAGATCATTAAAGCCCTGTTTAATTTTCATTCGTGAAAGCCACATATATTTTTATGATCCAAAAAGTGATAAAAGCATATTAAATCTGAAATTTTGTATAAACAGATATTTATTTTTTTAATATATTCAAATTGTTTCATTTATGCTGTTTCTTTTGTACCATTGGAAGATTTAGACAATTTTCACCAACAACTGGCGGCAATTTAAAAGAAGCAGGTATTACATTTTGCATAGTTTGTGAATCTGAGGGAAATTGACTAGTACCTCCTGCTTATCAAATATAATGTGAATCAGCTCCGCATGAGATGGATCTGGTGGATATTTATAAATTTCATTGCCGTATTGATCGTATAGAAAGTAAGAGTATTGTTCTTGATCTCTAATTTGAAATAGTTGTACATTTGTATTATAATTTGGAGATAATGGTGCTCAGGATCACCGTCAAGTTTCTCAGGATTTACGACTGGATTGTCTAAAGATGCGCATTTCACCATTTATTGTACTCTGAATAAATGCATGAGCAAGAAAATGTAGATGATCCTTTATTACCCATGTGACCCCATATCTTTGGAAAATCGGATTGAGAGTTTCGGTTACGAATTGACTGCTTTTCATGATTTACATAAAATTAAATCATCCGCTATTGACGTAAAATCTTTTTCTCCTCTTTACCATAGTAAAATCCATGGCGATCCCACTGCAATATCTTCATGCGGTTGCGGAACCGGTTCACAAAAACAAAGATATTACCCTACAGAGGCTCTTTATTCAAGAAGTTGTTTACGAGCCCGCACAGTCCGTCAAATGATTTTCGTATATAACATGGTATAGCGCACAAATAAATCGGCGTTGATGGCGATATCCCTATCATTGCGCACTACCGTTAATGATGTTATAAGCTGGTAAAGCGAGGATGGAACTTCACTGCCGCGCCATTTGAGTCTGGTACCGTTTTGAAAATCAACGGTAAGTTCTGATTCTTTGCTTACGTTTTGCACTATAAAACATTCTCAAATAAAAAAAGCCCCGGGAATCCCGAGGCTTCTTTTTTATCAAATCTCATGCGCCGGCTTTCGGAGGATTATTATCACCGCCGCCTGAACCGGGATCAGCCGGTCCGCCGTGACTACCTCCGCCGCTACCCCTGATATTTCTGGCCTGGAAATAATTTTTACTTAATTCAGCGTGTTTTTTAGAAAGCCCCTGGATAATATTGTCCAATTGGGCGAGAATTCCATCTGCTTTGGAAAAAATATCACTCAAATCACTTCGGGCGACAACCGATGTCTGACTTTTTGATTCTTTGTTGTCGAGTTTTGAATCGTAATCGGTAATTGCCGTCTCAAGCTCGGTGATCTCTTCATCACCCAGGCCGTATTCCGCAAGTTCTTGTTTATGCTGCTTTATTTTCTCGAGGATGATTTTCGCTTTCTTTGATATGTCTTCATTTGAAAGCACTTTGAGATTGCCCTCGCTTATATCGACAATCGCCTTCAGTTCAAGATCGTTTATATCTACGGCAAGAGCGGTTACCGTACGGCATCTTCTGGCCAGGGTACCTGCCAGAGCTTCTTTGGCGGAATTTTTCTGGTCAGTTGTTCCAAGTTTGACCGTAGAGTAGACGACGTCGTTTTGTTTCAGCAGTTCAACCTCGTTTACGAAATTCGAATAGTGCTGCTCAAGTTTTGGATACATTTTGACTATGTCGCCGAACGTATTAACCGTTGATTGAACGTTCTTGAACATGGTAAATCTGCTTTTTTCCTTGTCATTCATGATTGATCCTTTCGATCGGATGGAAGATGCAGTTGTAATGATATGTTATTAACAGCAATATAATATATCCACGAAAAAAGCAAATAGAAAAAAATGTAAATTACATAACGACCCGGAAAACAAATAAAAAATTAACCTGGAATAAAGGTGAAATTAAAACTAACAATATATCATTTGAGATGAAAGAGATCGACTGAAAATAGACATAGCTGAAAAAAATGGAGAGAAAAAAATCAGGTAAAGAAGAAAACGACCGGATTATCATGAAAAAATAATACAAACAATAAGGGCGATTAATATATAATTATTGACCTGTTATTGCAAATGAAACAATATGGAAAGTTGATATATTGACTTCTCTGAATTACGGCCTGAAATTAAGGTCATGCGGCAGGAGTTTGCAGAAGAAGAAATGGAAAAAAGATATGGAAATATTTTTAGTGATGGAATTTATTAAAGGATAACGGGAATTTAAAAAGGCGACGAAAGATATTCAAATGGGCGGCAAAAAAAAATTGGAAGCATAGCGACAGAAATCAATCGAATGATAAGAAAGTTTAAAGTAGTATCGGCGGATTTCAATGCTGTGCGGAGAATTACAAAAAAAAAGAAAAAAGATTTTCAAACCACTGCTACGGATTTTCAAACCACTGCTACGGATTTTCAAACCACTGCTACGGATTTTCAAACCACTGCTACGGATTTTCAAACCACTGCTACGGATTTTCAAACCACTGCTACGGATATACAAACCACTGCTACGGATTTTCAAACTACTGCTACGGATTTTCAAACTACTGCTACGGATTTTCAAACTACTGCTACGGATTTCCAAAACAGTGCTACAGATTTCCAAAGCAGTGTAGAGAAGCAAAAATATCGAAATTATGCAAATTTGGGCTTTTTATCAGTTTAAGAATATCTCTGGAATTTTTGTGCAATTTTTATGTGGTTTGGAAGAGCTTATAAATTTGAAATTATAAGCGTGTATGAGTTCTGATTACGTTTCTAATAAGAAGATTGAGGAGCAGATAATCCAGAGCCGTCCTGTATTAAAAAAAGAAGTCTATCATCCCAAAAGAAAGTCCGTCCCAGGAAAAAAGAAGTCCGTCCCAGAAAAAAGAAAGTCCGTCCCAGAAAAAAGAAAGTCCGTCCCAGAAAAAAGAAAGTCCGTCCCAGAAAAAAGAAAGTCCGTCCCTGGAAAAAAGAAAGTCCGTCCCAGAAAAAAGAAGTCCGTCCCAGAAAAAAGAAGTCCGTCCCAGAAAAAAGAAGTCCGTCCCAGAAAAAAGAAGTCCGTCCCTGGAAAAAAGAAAGT
>JAUZOX010000101.1 GCA_030706265.1 Bacteroidota bacterium
ATACCATCATCGCTGCCATCCCAGCTAAAAATGAAAGTTTAAAAAAGTTGTTTCTCATTTTTATTGGTTTTTAACTGTTTATTCATAAATATTTATAATTTGGTAATGGTTTTTAGGTTTTTAATGCATGTATACAAATGTGAATTTTGATTTTGATCGTTGTTGATGTTAAGATATAATATATTTTCTAAAGTTAAATAAATAATGATAATCAGTTGTTTACAGTATATTATTAAATAAATACTTTAACAATTTATTAATTTACCGATTTCGTTATGTCATCCTGATATTCCGGAAGAATCGACTCAAAGAAAATCAGCGTTTCACTCATGGAAGCAAAGGAATCCCCTCCTGAGGCATTTTTATGTCCTCCCCCGTTAAAATGTTTCCGGGCCATTTCATTCACGTTGAATTCACCTTTTGAACGCATTGATATTCTGATCCGGTCTTCTTTTTCGGTAAAAAGAACAGCCAGAACAATGCCTTCAATAGATAATGCATAGTTTACGACGCCCTCAGTATCTCCATTTTGATGATAAAAATGGTTTAAATCATCTTTTGTCAGATATATATAAGCGGTGTGAAAGTCTTTTAAGACCGTTAATCGTTCACTCAGGCAAAATCCAAGTAACCGCATTCTGTTTTCCGAATAGGTATCATAGATTTTACGATGGATAAGTTCAGAATCAATATTATGCCGAATTAGTTCTGCTACGGCAAGATAGGTTTCAGGTCTTCTGCATGAATAACTGAAGGACCCCGTATCGGTCATGATCCCCACATATAAACAGCTTGCAATATCCTGATTCAATGCCCCGGCCCCGCTTATCGAACTAATGACATCATAAATCAGCTCACTCGTTGAAGACGATTCAATAGATGAAATCATCACATCAAAATCATTTTCAGGTTGGGGATGATGGTCTATCAGTATCTTAAATGCTTTCGAAGCCTCTAAATAGGGAAACAGCTTATCGGTACGCTTTAGTGAATTAAAATCAAGACAAAGGCATAGTTCAGCTTTTTCAATATACTTAATGATTTCATTTTCATTTAACTGATATACCATAATGTCCTCAGCTGCAGGCATCCACTTTAGAAATGAAGGAAATTCATTGGGGACGATTACTTTTACCGAAGCAGCTGGATTTAATGACAACAGGTAATGATAAAATCCAAGCGACGATCCAATGGCATCACCATCTGGGTTTGTATGTGTAACTATAACAATACTACTGGATTGTTGAATTCGATCTCTTATATTTGCAATGTTCTGATGATTCAAGAGTAGGTAGCTTAAAAATGAGTATTTTTACCTTTTGAAGGCAAAGTTAAGAAGAAATTTTGCTTATTTGTAGGGCAAATGAATCAAAGTGAATTAAAAGTGTAAAATCAACAATATGAACGGCGAAATCACATTTACCATTGTCAAACCTTCCTCCATTTCCAGAAATCATCTGGGGCCCATATTAACGCAGATTACTGAAAATGGGTTTAAGATTATTGCGATAAAGATGTTGCATTTATCAACCTATCAGGCGTCTGCATTTTATTCCGTGCATAAGGGGAAATTTTTTTTCGATGACTTAATTGAATATATGACCTCTGGTCCTGTAGTTGTAGCCATGTTAGAAAAAGACAATGCAGTAGATGACTTTCGCAAGCTCATCGGCGCAACAAATCCGGAGAAAGCAGACAACGGAACCATCCGAAAACTATACGGTATTGACATGCAGAGGAATGCCGTTCACGGGTCAGATAGCGATGAAAATGCTTTAATAGAATGCCGTTTTTTCTTTTCGGACCTGGAAATATTCGCGGATTAGTTTTCGGGTTCGAAATCCCGAAAAGTCATATCCGAATAAAAGATGACTATCTTTTCAATTTTCCTGGGGGAAAGCGTCTTATTTATCTTTTCCTCTGCTTCTTTTTGCATTGTGGCCTGATCGGAAGCAATGAAAGTATTGGGATTGTAGCTTGAAGTTCCGATCGCATCCGTTATTTTCGTTTCAGCCCCTTTGTTTAGTGTACCCTCTGTTTTGGGGGGCATTAGATCACTCCCTTTTTCATCATATGATTCCTCGGTAGTTGTAGCCGGAGATTTGCTCCCTTTTGCTTCAAGTTTATCCATGACCGCCGAAGGGACCATACGAATCATGACTCCTTTCCCGGTTAGTAACCAATCGGTATCAATTTCAGGGTATCGCGCAAGTACCTTCAGCAAAAAATCAAGGCTGGCATTATTTCGGCCCGTAAGGATATGCGAAACACTGGATCGCTGGACCCCAATCTCATCGGCAAATTGTGCGGCACTTAGATTCCGTGATTTTAAAATGAGTTTTATTCTTTCAAGCATGTCTTTATTTCTTTGATTACAAATATACACTAAAGAAAATCAAATATCAATAATGATACAAATCACAATTGTATATTTTAGCAACTTGTCTTTTTGCTCGAGCAATTGTTTATATATTGTATTGTATTGAACTATATTTCCGTTTATTGTGATTATTCATATTAATAGTCTTTACCCGCTTCAATAATAATTCAAATATTAATCTTAAACTTTATTGAAACATTGTAAATAACAGGTTTATAATATTGTAAAATTCATGAAATATTTCTTTTCCTGTTTTCACCTAAATACACATTTGTATACATTATTACCGTTGTATACATTTGTGTATTGTATATTCTTTTTCAAAAATAAGTACATGCGTAACCAAAGCATTCTGCTTTCCTCGACACTATCCCTCCCCTTCCATTTAAAATAGGCGATAGAAAAATAAATTCGATTCATGTATAATGAGTTTCCGTCATTTATTTTTATGGATAAAAGTTATGGTCTCTTTTTTTCTTTTGAATCTACAATTGAAAAATTTCAAATTACTATCATTTAAAATATTAACTCACGATTGCCCTGAAATAATCCATTTGAAAGCTTCTCTAGAATAGCATAAATCGATACAATGATCGGAAAAAATATTTTTATGCTATTCTCAGAGAGATATCGACGGTTGTCATACAGCTAAAAACCGGGTTCAATAAACTTCACTCTAAGTGTAGAGGGAAAAAGTTGAAATAAAGCGTAATTTTGCATCTCATTATTCATTGTTGTATGCGAATCGATATTTTAACCATTTTTCCTGAAATGTTTCAGGGTCCGTTTGATCATTCCATTATCAGAAGAGCAAAGTCAAAAGGACTGGCAGAGATTTATCTTCATAATATCCGCGATTATGCCTCAAATAAACATAAGAGTGTTGATGATTATGCTTTTGGAGGAGGATCGGGCATGGTCATGATGGTTCAACCGATAGCGGACTGCATCAATAAACTTAAGTCAGAAAGGACTTACGACGAAATCATCTACACGAGTCCGGACGGGGAATTACTCAACCAGAAGACGGTCAATCATATGTCCGGTTACCAGAATATCATACTGCTGTGTGGGCATTACAAGGGGATAGATGAACGCATTCGCGAACATATCATCACCAAAGAAATATCAATCGGCAATTATGTCCTGTCAGGAGGAGAACTTGCAGCGGCTATCATAGCAGATAGTCTGATCAGGTTAATTCCCGGTGTATTGAGTGATGAGACCTCGGCGCTTTCCGATTCATTTCAGGATGATCTCATCTCGCCGCCGGTTTATACCCGTCCGGCTGATTATAATGGCTGGAAAGTACCTGACGTTTTACTTTCGGGAAACGAAAAAGAAATCACAAAATGGAAGATCGAAAAAGGGTATGAAAGGACCAGGGAACGACGTCCCGAATTGCTTAACGAAGAGGAATAAAGAGAGAATCGAAACAGCTGACCGCAAATATAAAATAACCTGAAGTGAACATAAACCTTATCTGCCTGTTTTTTTGCAAGAAAAGAGGAATCGAATATTTTGCTTCTGGAATTTGATTTATCCGAAAATAGGCGTATATTTGCACTCTTTTTTGAATAGTTTGAACTCTAAATACTTAAAGTAATGAACAAGAAGGAATTAATTAATTTTGTGGAGACATCTTTTAATCCTAAAAGTGAACATCCAAATTTTAAGGCTGGCGATACGATCACGGTACACTATAAGATCAAAGAAGGTGAAAAAGAACGCATTCAGCAATTTCAGGGTGTGGTACTGCAACGTGTGGGCTCTGGTATGACTGAAACCTTTACAATTCGTAAGGTATCGAGCGGCATTGGGGTTGAAAGAATCATCCCGATTAATTCACCCTTAATTGACCAGATTGTTGTAAATAAACGTGGTGTTGTTAGAAGGGCCCGTCTTTTCTATCTTCGTCAATTGCGCGGCAAGAAGGCCCGTATCAAGGAAGCAAGAAACTAATCTCAATAATGGAGTTCAAAAAAAGTCGCCTTTCAGGTGACTTTTTTTGTTTATAGCCCCTCCTATTTCGATTTTCAATTTAAACCGGATTTAGAAAAATAATCAAGGCAGCAAATGGTTAGAGTCAGAAGATTCGATGTGCTTTTTAGACTTTATCCCCTGAATTTCATAATGATATCACCTTGTGGCAATTGCAGCAAACTGTACAAGAATCATTTATCAAACAGTTTTTTAGATGTTTAAAAAATTAAACTTTCAGGCAGGCCCCACTATTCTTACTCCTTGCGTTACCTCTTTTCTTCCCAACTTCTTTTCAACAGCATTTCCCCTGAAATTTCCCTTCTTTTTTTAGCTGGCTTTATCGTTTGCCTGTGAATAATGTATCTTTGTTACAATGCTCTTCCGGGTTAGATCTTTTTGCATTGCAATGAAACGATATGAAATACCTTTATTTCTTATACTTATCTTGAGCCTCCTTCTTTTGGCCGGGATGCCGGTATGTGGTTTGCAAGCGCAGAATATTTCTGCAAACCCCAAAGATGATACCTCATCGATCGAACAAAGAAACACCCGGATTTTCTATGAAAATCTTCAGAAAAAAGCCTGGAAAAACATGTTCTACACCGAGCTGCACCATTTATTTTTAATCTCGGTGGATACCAGTCATCATGTTAAGATGCCTGAAGAGAGTCATCTTCGATTTTTAAGTTTTAAAGGTAAACGCATCAGGAGCATTAATTTTATCAGTCTATATGTTTTTGGCACCTCGGTAAACGATACGACTCGTAAATATTCAACCTGGATCGAGGATATGGCTAACAAAACACATATCTATACCAGGAGCAGTGAACTGAGAAAGCTTCTGCTTCAAAAAGAAGGGGATGAAATTAATCCATACTTACTGGCAGAAAACGAACATATCATCCGCAGCCTTCCTTTTATAAGAGATGTCCGGTTTATGATCCTTCCTGATTCACAGGATCCCTATTTTGTCGACCTCGTTATTTTAACCCAGGACGTTTATTCTTTAGGCCTCACCTGCCAGTCTTCTAACCTGAATAGCACAAAGCTTGGAATATACAATATTAACTTATGGGGAATAGGGCACCGTCAAAGTAACATGTTTGTCATTGATCCGTTAAAAAAAGAGCAAATTCGCTATGTAGAAGGGCATTATCGTGTAGAGAATATTGACAAACTCTTTATGTCCGGAGAATTATTTTATATTAACTACCCGGATAATAAATCAATAGGATTTGATCTCGGCCGTAAATTCTTTACTTCGGATACCAAATGGGCTGGTGGGCTTTCATTTTCAAACAACACTCAATGTATGACGGATAATGACATTACGTTGATGAATAGCCGTTATAACTTATTTAACAGCTGGTTGGGTTATTCATTGCCTTTTCATAAAATCAAAACGGACACAACCTATCATAACAGCTTAGTCACCACCTTCAGTATTGATAAGATCCAATATGATTATAGAAATATTGTAAATCAAACGGATTATTTGAATGCAAAAAACAGAACCGTTCTGATCAGTGGATTATCTTATACCTCTAATGCATATTACAGGGACAACCTATTGTTTGGATTCGGATCATCAGAAGACATTCCATATGGAAAATTGATGGGCGTCCAGGTCGGTTACTCCTTTGAAGAAATGCATGAACGGACCTATTTGGATGCATATTATTCTGGTGGAAACAGAATAAACAATTTTGGGTATATCAATTTTTCTGTTGAAACAGGCGGCTTTTTTCAATCAGGAAACTTTGTAGACGGAATTTTGAAGTCTAAACTGAGCATTGCATCTCAATTGTATACCCATGGAGACCGGCATTACAGGCATTATATCAATTTTGCCTATACCCGGGGCATCAACATAAATGGTACCGAAAAGATCATTATCAATGATAAATATGGGATACAAGGACTAAAAAGTCAAACGCTGACAGGAACCCAAAAGTTATGTATGAATATTGAATCTGTCATGTTTTCTCCGATTTATGTCTTGGGTTTCCGTTTTTCACCTTTTGGATTTTTTGATGTAGGGTTTATAGGACCGGAGCAGAAATCCATATTGAGCCAACAAATGTACTCCGGATTAGGAATTGGCATTCGCATTAAAAATGAGCATCTTGTGTTTGGTACTTTTCAGTTGCGTCTTGCATACTATCCCCTTGAACCCGATCGGGCAAACCGCTTTTCATTTGATGTTGCAAATATTGCTGCTGCCAACTATTCCGATTTTACAGTTAAGAAGCCTCAAGTCATAACATTTGACTAAACAGGTGTATCTTTGCATAAAAAAATAAAGATTATGGAGATTGATCCCAATGAACCTGTTTTCAATAAAAACGTATTAGAAGTATTGACAATAGGTAATGAATTATGTTTATTGATTGACAATTTAGATAAATACGATAAACCGGATGCGTTAAGCATATTGCATCGTATCTTACCATTATTGTATTTAAAAGCAAGTCTGTTGAAGCATGTTCCATCTTCAAATCCCGAAGCTTCCGAACGTTTTGTGACCGAGGAACAATATGAGCTGGTTTATCAGTCGTTAAAAAAACTTTTAGCAAGTGAGGACACCTGCTTTGTTATAAGGAAGAAGGAGATCGCTGCTAAGGCTAGTCTTGCGGAACTGCTTACTGACATTTATCAGGATATCAAAGATTTTGTGTTGTTATACCAAAAGCCTTCTTTCAGTGCAAAAGAGAATGCGATTAACGAATGCATTTCATTGTTTGAAAAAAATTGGGGCCCGAAGTTACTGGCAACCCTTCAGGCGTTGCATTTAATTATATATCCGGCCAGTTCTAAAGTTTTTGATCATGATGATTTAGGATAATTTGCACCTTATTATTATGTTTTTGCTGACCATCAATAAGATAATATAGTATTTATGCAGAACATTAATTTTTAAACCTGGAAAGAATGAATTGATGGACATTTTTCTATTTCTTCCTTTTTTAACGCGGATTAGATTTTAACGAAATACTTTTTAAAAAAACAATATAATTGTTTTAAAATAAAGAAAATTAAGTACTTTCGCGTTAATTTAAAATTAATCTAAACAACATAACTCTTGACGTTACTCGATTTAACCAAAGGCGAAAAGGCCATCATTACTAAAGTCAGAGGCCGTGGAGCTTTTCGTAAACGCATCCTGGAAATGGGATTCGTGATTGGTAAAGAAATTTCCATTGTCAAAAAAGCTCCGTTACGCGATCCCGTGGAATACAGCATTATGGGATATAACGTAACCTTACGCAATAGCGAAGCTTCAATGGTTGAAATAGTCACCGAATCTGAAGCAGCCCTCTTGCATCAGTCGGAATCCATGGGCACATATGAAGGAGACTTCCTATACCAGACTGCCGATGCATCCCGAAAAGTAATAAATGTCGCATTTGTCGGTAACCCCAATTCCGGTAAGACCACTATCTTTAATGCCGCTACAGGCCTCCAGGAACGCGTTGGAAATTATAGCGGCGTTACCGTTGATGCAAAGGAATCGCACTTTAAACACAAAAATTATACGTTCAACGTCACCGATTTACCGGGGACCTATTCGATCACTGCCTATTCACCTGAAGAATTGTTCGTACGCGAATATATTGCCGACAAGTCACCTGATGTTGTGGTCAACATTCTAGATTCGACCAACTTAGAACGCAACCTTTATCTGACCACTCAATTGATCGATATGGATATTAAGGTTGTAGGAGCCCTGAACATGTTCGATGAATTTGAAAACAGTGGCGACAAGCTGGACTACAG
>JAUZOX010000102.1 GCA_030706265.1 Bacteroidota bacterium
CATCAATTCGGATAAAAGCACGGTATCCTTCAGCAGTCTTTTCAAAGACGGAGCCGGGCGGATCATGGTGATCGGAATTGTTTTGGCGGTTTTCCAACAATGGTGCGGCATCAATGTTATTTTCAATTACGCACAAGAGGTGTTCTCTTCCGCAGGATATAATGTGAATGATATCCTGTTCAACATTGTGATCACGGGAAGCGTAAACCTGATCTTCACCTTTGTAGCCATCTTCACGGTAGACAAGCTGGGACGCAAGTTCCTGATGTTGCTCGGAGCGGGTGGGTTGGCCGGAATTTATGCACTCATGGGGACGCTTTACTTCTTCCATTTTCAGGGATGGCCTTTGCTGGTACTGGTGGTACTGGCAATTGCCTGCTACAGCATGTCACTGGCTCCGGTCACCTGGGTAGTGCTTTCCGAAATATTCCCCAATAAGATCAGGGGAGCAGCCATGGCGGTAGCCACCGTTGGACTCTGGGCCGCCTGTTTTGTCCTGACTTACACCTTCCCTTTGCTGAATAAAGCTTTCGGGGCTTCGGGCACATTCTGGCTTTATGGCATTATCTGCATCAGCGGATTCATCTTTATCCTCAGAAGATTACCCGAGACAAAAGGGAAATCACTGGAAGAAATCGAAAACCAGTTATTGAATAAATAAGACGAAGTATCATTTTATGGAATCAGAAAAGAAAAGTATCTGGAAAAGATTGATTGTAAACGATCCCGAAGACAGAAGAGCAATCGTCCCAAAACGGATTGGGATCGGGTACACCATCAATTTCGGCTCCACAAGAGGTAAGCTGGTCTTTCTGGGACTGATCATCTTCATCTTGGTAATGATCATTCTTCAGCGCCTGGGGAAAATATAACGGCTATACGGCTTTACCGTTCAGGATATCCCGATAAGGCCGGCCGGGACCATGCGATCATTCAATTTAAAAGATCGTTCAATTTAACGATTACAACGTTCCAAAGTCAATTTCAATAATACTTTGCAAAATCATCAACACAAAATGGAAGTAAAAGCCTGGAAAGAGGTTGTCCGGATTCCAACTTACGGAACCGGAAAACCCGAAAAGAATCCGATTTTTTTAGAAAAACGTGTCTACCAGGGAAGCAGTGGCGTGGTCTACCCCCACCCTGTCATCGAGAAGATTCTGGACGAAAAGGAAGACAAGGAATATACTGCGCTCTTTCTTGAAAACCGGTATCTCAAAATCATGATATTGCCTGAACTGGGCGGTCGTATCCAGATGGCTTTCGATAAAACCAAACAACGCCACTTTATTTATTATAACCGGGTGATCAAGCCTGCACTTGTTGGATTGACAGGACCGTGGATTTCGGGAGGGATTGAATTCAACTGGCCTCAACATCACCGACCCTCAACCTTCGAGCCCACCGAATGGTCTATCGAAGAAAACAAGGATGGCAGCATGACGGTCTGGTGCAACGAACTGGAACGCATGTTCCGGACCCGGGCCATGACCGGCTTCACCCTTTATCCCGACAAGGCGTACCTTGAAATCAAAGCCAATCTATACAATCGGACCGCTCAACCCCAGACCTTTTTGTGGTGGGCCAATCCGGCGGTCCATGTCAACGAACATTACCAGTCTGTCTTTCCTCCCGACGTTCACGCCGTCTTCGATCACGGAAAGAGGGATGTTTCCGAATTCCCTATTGCCAAAGGGACTTACTACAAGGTGGATTATTCTGCCGGGGTTGATATCTCCAGGTACAAGAACATTCCCGTCCCCACTTCATACATGGCGGTTGAAAGCAAATACGATTTCGTAGGTGGCTATGAAAATGATACGAAGGGTGGCTTACTCCACGTTGCCAATCATCACGTGTCACCCGGCAAGAAACAATGGACATGGGGAAACAGCGATTTCGGGCAGGCGTGGGACCGGAACCTCACCGATCAGGACGGACCTTATATTGAACTGATGTGCGGGGTCTTCACCGATAACCAGCCCGACTTTTCATGGATCATGCCTTATGAGGAGAAGACATTCAGCCAATATTTCATGCCTTACCGCGACCTTGGCGTCGTTAAAAATGCAACCAGGGAGGCGATGGTGAACCTGGAATTTGAAAAAGGAAAGGCTACCGTTAAAGTTTATACAACGGGAGTCTATCCCGGAATGTCGGTAACCCTGGAAGCCAAGGGCAAAGTTTATTTGAAGGAGGTCATCGACGGCACTCCCGAAAGCTCATTTGAGAAAACGGTAGAGGTGGATACCAACCTGAAACCCGAAGACTTTACCCTGTCGGTGAAAGACATCCATGGAAAGCTACTGGTTGGATATACGCCGGATCCACCCGTTCATAAACCGGTACCCGACGCAGCCAAACCTGCTAAGCTGCCCCATGAGATTGACTCCATTGAACAGCTTTTCCTCACCGGATTGCATTTGGAACAATATCGCCACGCCACGTTCAATCCGATCGATTATTACCAGGAAGCTCTGAACCGCGAACCCGGGGACGTTCGCTGCAATAATGCAATGGGGTTGCTCCTGTTCCGGCGGGGACAGTTTAAAAAAGCGGAACCCTTTTTCAGGCAAGCCATACGTACGCTCACCCAAAGGAATCCGAATCCTTATGACGGCGAACCTTTTTTCAACCTCGGCCAGAACCTGCGTTATCTGGGCCGGAACGATGAAGCCTATGATGCATTTTACAAAGCGGTCTGGAACGCGGCCTGGCAGGATGCGGGGTATTTCAACCTGGCACAACTGGCGGGGATGAACAAAGACTGGGAAGAGGCACTGTCTCTCATCAGCCAATCGCTGACTCGTAACTGGCATAACCACAAGGGCCGTCACCTTAAGGCTGCCATTTTGCGCAACCTCGGCCAAAAGGAAGAAAGCCTGAAATGGATTGAAGCGTCGCTTGAACTGGACGGCTTTAACCATGGACTTCTGTTTGAGAAGTACCTGCTTACAAAAGATGAGCAATTGCTTAACCTGATGAAAGAACGGATGGCCGGAAACATTCACACCTACCTTGAATATTCGATTGATTATGCGATGGCCGGAATGTACGCAGAGGCACAGCAACTGCTTTTAACCGGAATGGAAAACCGCGATGAGGTTTATCCGATGGCATGGTATTTCATGGGATGGTATGCATCACAGAAAGACGGTTCCGACAGCGCATCCGGATATTTCAGTAAGGCAGAATCGATGAAACCCGATTATTGTTTTCCCAACCGCCTCGAAGAGGTATTGGCATTGCAGTGTGCAATTTCAACACTGCCATCGGCTCCAAAGGCGCATTATTATCTGGGCAATTTCTGGTATGGCGCCAGGCAATATGCCGATGCCCTTCACTGCTGGGAGGCCTCCAGGGATCTTGATCAAAACTTCCCGACCGTCAGAAGGAATCTATCGCTGGCTTATTATAATAAAACGGGAGATCCCGCCAGGGCCTTGTCCGAACTCGAAAAAGCTTTTCAACTTGATACATCCGATGCCAGGGTTCTGATGGAACTTGACCAGCTTTATAAAAAGCTGGGACGATCTTTTGAATCCCGTCTTATGCTGCTCGAACAATATCCTGAAAGCGTCAATAAGCGGGACGATCTGTATCTTGAAAGGATCACCCTTTACAACATGATGGCCAACCATGAAAAGGCGCTTGAATTAATCATGCAACACACCTTCCATCCATGGGAAGGCGGAGAAGGCAAGGTGACGGGGCAATATCTTTTTTCGCATACCGAACTGGCCAAAAAAGCCATCGTCCAAAAGGAATACGACAAGGCAATCGAACATCTCAAAGCCACAGAAAGTTATCCGCATAACCTGGGTGAGGGAAAGCTTTATGGGGCACGTGAAAACGACATTCATTACTGGATGGGATGCGCCTACGAAGGTCTGAAGGATATGTCCACTGCAATTCGATATTGGAAAAAAGCCGCAACCGGAAACATTGAGCCGTCGGCAGCCTTGTTTTATAACGATCAACAACCCGACCAGATTTTCTACCAGGGACTTGCCCTCTTAAAACTAGGACAAACAGTAAATGCCTATGAATGCTTTTACAAATTGGAAAGGTATGGCCAAAATCATCTTCGGGATGAATATAAAATTGATTATTTCGCGGTTTCATTGCCTGACCTGTTGATTTGGGATGAAAACTTAAACCGCAGAAATGAAATCAACTGCCGTTACCTGATGGGGCTGGGAATGCTTGGTCTGGGACAAATCAAGGAAGCAAAAGATTTTTTTATAACGGTTCGTTCTATGGACATTAACCATATAGGGGCTTGTATCCATCTGAACCTGAAAATCTGAACCCCGCTTCAAAAACAGCAACGGGATTAGAAAACTGGTGCTTTCTAATCCCGTTGCTGTTTTTTATCTTAATTCAAAAGGGATTGCCTCACCGGTTGTCCCGTTTTCAGGTAACGTTATGCTCTGTTTTTTACCTTTCCATCCGATTTTAACATTTCCTCCTTTATGATTGGGATCGCTGGCATACATCTTTCCTCCCGACACCTGGATCAAGCATGGCATGTCAACGGTCAAGACTGAATTTTCAACTTTCAGTGAACCCGGAGCAAAAAAGGCGGCCTGAAGTGTCTTGTCATTAAACGACACAGCCTGGCACGTCCCATTATTGCTTAAAATCTTCCAATCGGGGCTCTCTGCGAGCTTTTTTACCTGCTGAGGAGATGCACACCCCGCAAGCACATAACCTGCCGCCCTGCCCTCTGATTTGTCAATATGATGCACCAATACCGGTTTGAACACCTTGTCATGAACGGTGGCAGCCGATTGGGAGGCATTAATGGATTTCCAGCTCCCAGTCAATGTATTCAGGGATAAATCGACTTCACCCGTTGCGATGGGAATATAACCGATTCCGTTATGATGAATCCATTTCACATTTTCCAGTTTATGCGTTCCCTCTTTCAATACATTACCCGGTTCATTTACCGTGACATCCCCGCTCCAACGGGATTGATCCATAGCGGTATAAACATCACCCTTCAGATTTTCGGCATGAAGGTCTGAAATAAGACATACCACCATATCGTCATGGCATGCCCAGATCTTATGCGCCGAAAGGCTCTGATGACTTCCGATATCTTCAAGCCGGTAATCCATAGCGGTCAGTCCTGATTCGTTGTCGCTAACGCTTCCCGAATATGTTTGCCGGCTGATTTTCGCCTTACCCTCGAAATTGGTAATGCCGGGCAATAACTCCCAATCCCAGACCGGCATCAGGTTATAATACTCACCTCCGTTCCTGATCAGATAAGCATCTCCGTTATCCAACAGCCTCCCCTTCAGGTTTTCATGGTTAATAGACTCCGAAGGTAAGGTCCTTGTCGAGATGGTCTTCACGAAAAAGCTAAAATCTTTTCGCTGATAGGTTGCAAAATCGGAATAGGGATAATAGCGAAAACCGGACAACACTCCATTTCCACTCTGCATTCCGGCAATTTTCTTTAAAGTCGTTTCGTTTTTAGGGTCCAGTTCACATAAGTAAGGTATCATCATCCGGATATGGGCACCCTGCAGTTCACCTTCTCGGCTGACGGCCCGGTCTATGGTCCCGGGAACCGTATTCCTTCCCCGGGCCATCCACTGCCAGCCCTTGACGACAAAGTCGGACAGGATATCAACTTTCGGTTCCGGAAATGCCCATGGCGTCCCGCGAAGCTGCCAGGCAAGTCTGACGCTGTTCGTCAGCAAGGCCTTTCCGTATTGATATATTTCCAACCGTAACCCGTGCTGATGGAAACTGTAATCGGGCTGGATACCCTCATCGGTGCTGACTTTTATTTCACGAACCAGCATGTCGCTGTACTTTTTCAGCAGTTCCCCATTGTTGGTCAGGGCCGCATAATGGATACCCAGATCGGCACTCCAGACCAGGTTTCCACCCGTACCCTTGACTTGATGTTGATTCAGTACTTCCAAAGACTGCCGGAGCTGATCGGGAGTCATTCTTTCCCTGGCCAGAATGAGGATATCGCGCATAATCTGTGGGACACCAATCTGGTTGTGCCACCAGTTAGAGCTCTGGTACCGCTTTTCGAGCCAGTGATCCAGTGCCGGACTGATGGTATTCCATAAAATTTCGCTGTGATAAGAATTCGACCTTGGATCAGCCCAGGCCAGTACCAATGCCCGAACCCTTGAGAGGTGATTTGAAACTTTCCATTTTGCGGGTTCGGTATCGTTGTAATTAATATCGGCCCATTGGTGATTTTCGTTTAACGAGTTAATCCACCGGTCAACATTGCCGGATTGCTCATTTCTGAATAAATACTGCCGGTAGCGGTTTATGATCGTATCCTGTTGAGCCAGTGCAGTGTTAAATAAACAAAACAGTAAGAGGATAATTGTTAACCGTGTGTAATGCTTGAACTTCATTTATTTTAGATTTTCTGATAAGATATAAATGGTTCAAAATTAAACATATTGATCACATTATTGAACCTTAAATTCAAATTTGCAATAATCATTTCGTATTTAATCGGCATTCATTGTCGCCGCCAGTCTTCAAATGCAATCCCTGCATTTGTTGTTTTAAAAAAATGACTCCTTTCCTCCTTTTTATAAAAATCTTAGGAGAAACAAAACAGCCGTCAGGAAATGAATCCTGACGGCTGCTTTATCGTGTTCACGGTTGTTTATTTTTTCTCTTTTTTGGCCAGTTTAACCAATAACAGCATAAACAATCCGAATGCCAACATGAGCAATCCCATCCAGATATTCATATTGATGGATAAGGATTTAACATACATTGCCTTATCTGAGTTTGTGAATACACCAAAAATGGTGATCATCAACCCAAAAATTGAAAACATCAGTCCGATTGGAATTCTAATATCTAAACCCATTTTATTTTCCTCCTACCAAAATAATATACTTAATGTAACCATAACAACACCAACAATCACGGCAAGAACCACCGGTTTGTTGTACCATTCTTTGACTTCCACCTTCACACGCGGAGTAAGAGAGTAAACAAGTCCTGTCAGTTCGGCATCCGACTTCTTTTGTTTTGTAACCAAACTCAACCCAACGGTCAGCGATACACTTGTAACAAATGCAAAGATTGCAGTCCAGAAGTTCTGTGCCATTTCAACAGGATAAACATAAACATTATTGACCCCAAGCATATCGGCCAACCAACCACCCTTAAACAGCGTATCGGATCCGGCAGGAATTGTTAAACCATGGTGTACCAAAGCGATCAGGAAACCAACCAGTAAACCGACGAAGGCAGCATGACCTGTCGTGCGTTTCCAGAACATACCCAAGAAGATTACGGCAAACAACGGTGCATTGATCATTGCGAAAATGGTCTGGAGAAAGTCCATGATATTTCCGAATTTCCCGGCAATATATGCAGCTGCGATACTCAAAAAGACACCGACAATGGTTGTGATTTTACCGACTGCCAAATAATGTTTGTCGTCGGCTTCCTTATCTTTAGTGGTTTTTCTGATATAACTCTGATAGATGTCGTAAGTCCAAACCGTATTGAATGCCGAGACATTTCCTGCCATACCGCTCATAAACGAAGCAAGCAGAGCCGTAATGCCAAGCCCCAGAAGACCTGTCGGAAGATAAGTCCTTAAAAGAGCGATAATGGTGTAATCGTACCTTGGGTGGGGCGAACTTAAATTCATGATGCTAAATGATTCGGGGTGGACGGTTGAAAGCCAGATTCCGGCTATACCCGGGACAATGATCAGGAAAGGAATGAACATTTTAGGAAGGGCACCAATCAAAGGAACCTTTACGGCAGCGGCTTTGGATTCTGCCGACATCGCCCTTTGCACAATCAGGAAGTTGGTACACCAGTATCCGAATGACATTACAAAACCAAGGCCAAACAGGATTCCAAACCATTCGACACCCAGTGGGTTCGACTTGGCTTCCAACGTATAACGCCAGGTTGTATTATAAGCATTGGCTACAAAACCTTTACCGGTAACGATTGGTGCGAGGTGTTCTTTTAAACCGCCCCATCCGCCGGCTTCCAAAAGAGCCAGAATCACCAATGGCAGTAAACCGATCACAATGATGAAGAACTGCAGTACTTCGTTATAGATTGCGG
>JAUZOX010000103.1 GCA_030706265.1 Bacteroidota bacterium
AGCTCCATAACGATGCAGAAATGATCTGTTCTTCTCTTCAGATTCAAGACCGGGTGGGCGTAACACCAATGCGGCCAATGCAGGAGATAAGGTCAGCGCATTTACGGCAGATATCATGATCGCTATAGCCAGGGTGGTTCCAAACTGTTTGTAAAAAACACCCACGGAACCTGTCACAAATGTCACAGGCACAAATACCGATGCCATGATTAAGGTGATGGAAACGATGGCCCCCGCAATCTCATTCATGGCCACAATGGCCGCCTTCAGCGGTGACTTAAAACCACCTTCGAGTTTTGCATGTACGGCTTCAACAACCACGATGGCATCATCGACCACAATTCCGATCGCAAGGACCAGTGCGAATAAAGTCAGCAGGTTGACACTGAATCCAAAGAGGTATAAGAAGAAAAAAGTTCCCGTAATTGCTACCGGCACTGCTATCCCATGGATAAGAGTCGACCGGAAGTCGTGCAGGAAGATCAATATCACCAAAAAAACAAGCAGGAAACATTCCAGGAGCGTCCGCAAGACCTTATCGATTGAAGCATCCAGAAACTGATTGATATCTACCAGATATATAAACTTGACCCCTTGTGGAAACGAGAGTGCTGCCTTTTCGATCACTTTCTTGGATTCTTCAACCACGTCCCTTGCATTGCTTCCGGGGGTCTGGCTGATGGCAATGCCGACTGATTGTTTCCCATCAGTAGCGGAAGAACCGGTATAAGTCATCGTACCCAGTTCTACTCTCGATATATCCTTCAGTCTGAGATAGTGACCATCGGAAGTTGATTTGATAATGATATTTCCAAATTCTTCCGGTTTCTGCAACCGTCCCTTATAAGTAATGACATATTGAAAACTTTGCTTGTCGTTTTCACCAAACTTACCGGGAGCAGCATCCAGGTTCTGTTCATTCAGCGCTGCCGACACATCGGTAGTGGTGATGCCATAAACCGACATC
Organism: Bacteroidota bacterium; assembly: GCA_030706265.1. Lineage (GTDB taxonomy): Bacteria > Bacteroidota > Bacteroidia > Bacteroidales > Cfx3-03 > Cfx3-03. Next base: position 968 of record JAUZOX010000103.1, read on the forward strand.
ACATCCGGCTTCAACCAGATACGCATGGAGTAAGTCAAATCCGAGCCAAAGATATTGGCGCCCCCAACTCCATTGACACGCTGTAATTGTGGAATCACATTTATGGCTGCATAATTCTGTAAAAATTTCTGATCATAAACCTGATTATCGCTGTAAAGGGATATAATCAATATGTTGCTGCTTTGTTGTTTTCGTACCGAAACACCGGACCTTATCACATCGGGAGGCAATAAGCTGGTAGCCGCAGAAACACGGTTCTGGACATCAACAGCTGCTTGATTTGGATTGGTACCAACCGCAAAAAAAACACTGATGGAAGCTGAACCGGTATTGGTTGCGGAAGAAGTGATATAGGTCATTCCTTCAACACCGTTGATCTGTTGCTCCAGGGGAACGATCACACTTTTAAGGACTACGTCCGCATTGGCGCCGGCGTAGTTTGCAGAGACTTGCACTGTAGGAGGTGATATATCCGGATATTGCGCTATGGGCAATTTCAGCAGGCCCAAAAAACCCAACAGAACAATGATTATTGAAATCACGGTACTTAATACGGGTCGCTCTATGAATCTTTTAAGCATAAAAAACCAACAGGTTAATTTTTTTGAGCCGCGTTAACTATACTATCCATTCTTGCGGGCCTGGGAATGACAAGGGTATTGTCTTTCAAATTGGAACCGTTTATCAATACCCTGTCACCTTTTTTGAGTCCTTCCAAAACAATCAAAAACTGTCCGTCGTTAGAAGGTTTGGATATGATGGCGGTATTTTTAACCCTGTTTTCCGCTGTAAGAGTGTACACAAATTGCTTGTCTTGTAATTCATAGGATGCACTTTGCGGAACGAGCAATGCTGAACTGATCGTGCTGTAAAGTCTTACGGTTGCACTCGCACCACTGTTAATAATGCCGAGTGGATTGGGAAACATGGCTTTAAAACTGGCGGTCCCGGTTTGTGTATTGATAAAGCCACTGGCGGTTTCGAGCTTTCCGGTCTCCGGATAAAGGGACCCGTCGGCCAGTAATAATCTTGCAGCAGGGAGATGATTCAATTTCTCCTGTAAGGTATTCCCTGCAACGGCATTTGATAAAGCAAGCAACTGTTTTTCATTCATGGAAAAATAAGCATAGATATTGCTTATGTTCGATAAGGTCGTAAGAGGATTGGCTGTGGTGCTGCTCACCAGCGCGCCAATCTTGTATGGAATGGAACCAATGACCCCGTCCAATGGACTGTGAAGAATGGTGTATTCCATATTCGTTTTAGCATTTGCCAGATTGGCATTGGCTTGTGCCAGGACTGCTTCCTTAGACTGGAGCGTATATTGAGCAAATTCAAGTTCATACTTGCTCACAATCTCTTTTTCAACCAAAGGCTTTACCTTCTCCACATTCTTTTCAGCAACATCCACATCAGCCCGGGCAATCTTTATGGCGGCGTTGGCGCTGACGATTGCCTGCTCATACTGTGGGTTTTTTATCTTGAATAACAACTGCCCCTTTTTAACGATGGCGCCTTCCGGAACATAAATTTCTTCAAGATAGCCATCCACCATCGGCCTTATCTCAACGATATCCTCTCCCTGTATCGTTGCCGGATAATCATCATAGATCGTAGCATCTTGCGGCTGCATCAAAATAAAGGCATAATCTTTTATCGCATCTGCCTTTACCTTCTTCTTTGTTTCACCACATGATAACAAAAGCAAAACAACGAATAAAGCTTCAATAATCCTTTTTATATTGACGTACGCGATCATCTTGCATCAAACAAAAAATTCATCAGTTCCTTACTATCTTACATTTGAAATGCCATCACCCATGAAACATGATTGCTCCTGCTCATTCCCGGCATGGAATCATGACTGTCATCATTCAGACATCCTAAAATTCCTTGCCCTGTGCAAAAAAATAAGAGAGTTTTGAAATTATTCAATCGGAAACAACAAACGCATTATCTTTGTTCATCAAACATTTTCAGCTATGCATCACAAAATCGTTTCAACCCTGTTCACATTGATCCTGATCACGTTGGTTGCCTGTAATAATCATCCTGCAAAAAACACTACCAATCAACAGACCGATCGTCAAACGGCCAGGGAAAAAGAGATCGCAGACAGCATAGCGACGGATAGCACGTTGATACTGAACAAGGACAGCCAGGAAGCAGTCTATCGGCCATCCTCATTAAGCAGTTTTAAGACCGCCTATAACCAGGTCTTTAATTTCGCTTTTGAACTCCCCAAACAATGGCGTGCCATAGATGCAAGCACAATCGGAGATGGCTATTATATTTTTACGGGTAAAAAGTTCACCGATATCCGGATTTATGGGGAGATGATCACTCCTGTGAACGAAAAGGTACTCGCAGAATTGGATTCCAATGACTTCAACAAAATTGAAAAATTTACTTTTGATGATGGAAGCCGGGGACTTAAACTTTCCGGAAGGGTTTACCGGATGTACATTAAGGATCACGGTAAAATCAGGATCTCCTTGTATGTAAAAGCTAGAAAAAACTGGCTCCAGAAAAACGACGTCTATCTGGAACACATGGCCCAAAGCATACGTCAGATACATAAAACAAAATAAATCAGACTACTGCAATTATCTTCATCCTATAAAATCTCCCAAAAACCAGTTATGTTATATCTTGTCCTTGACCTCGAAATGAGTGGTCCTGATCCTGAATGGAATGAAGTGGTACAAATTGGCGCCGTACTGTGCAACGAAGAATGGGAAGAACTGGGACGGTTCTTAACGAATGTATATCCCGAAAACACCGCAAGCTTCTCGACCCCCTCTCAGAAAATCCACGACTTGTCGCTTGCGGATCTTCAGGATGCCCCCATGATGTTTGAAGCGATTGAAAAATTTGAGGGTTGGATCATGGAAACCATCAAATACAAGGGGACTGACAAACAAAACGTATTTAAGAAAATTGCGATCTGTGGACAAAGCGTCATTTACGACATCAACTTTCTGCGTGCCGCCTATCGCAAGCAGAAAGTCGACTGGTACTTCTCATACACACAACTCGATTTGCATCAGCTCAGTTTCTTCCTCTTTAAAATTTTAGAAGCCAATAGCTATGATGTACCCCGTAACAGGAGTCTGGGTTCTGTTGCCAGTTATTTTGGTCTCGAAAGAGAAAACGAGACCCACAATGCACTCGAAGATTCATTGCTCACCAAAGATTGCCTTGCAGCAGTGATGAGCTATATTCCTTATCTGATGCTTGACGAAGATGCAATGGATGAAAATGATTAATCACGTCCATGCATCATTCCTAAAAGCTTTCCTGAAATCAGGAAGACGACAAAACCGAGTACAATAACGAATCCGGCTACCCCTCCAAATATCAAACCTGGTCCAAGCTGATCGATGAAACTGGCAATGACGCCTCCGATCACGTGAGCAAGGAATGAACTGAGGAACCACACGCCCATAAACATCGAGACCATATAGGCTGGCGCCAGCTTTGTCACCATCGATAACCCGATCGGAGAAAGCATCAGTTCGCCAATGGTATGAAACAAATAAGCCATGATCAGCCAAAGCATGCTAGCCTTAGGAGCCCCGCCGCTAAGTTGTGCAACCGCACCCAGCATAAAAAGAAATCCGATTCCCAGGAATATCATGCCGATTCCCATCTTGATCGGAGTAGAGGGGTTCTTCCCTATCTTGCTAAGTTTTATCCAGAGATAGGAAAAAGGAAATCCAAGTAAAAGCACCAGTAAGGGGTTGACACTTTGAAACCAGGGTGTCTGAATTTCAAATCCCAATACGTTACGGTTAATATATTTTTCTGTAAACAACGTCATTGAACTACCGGCTTGTTCATAACCCGCCCAGAAAAAAGTAACAAAGAACAATAAAACAAAAATCACTGAGATTCTGTCTTTTTCTTCTTTAGTCAGCGGTGATACTTCTACATTATTTTGGATGCGTTGTTTAGCCTTGGGTTCTTTACCAACGGCACCCAAGACTCCCGGAGCCAGAATCCAATAGGAAACCATGCTGATAACGACTGCCACAGAGGCGAGCATAAAACCGGCACGATATCCATAAAACGCGGCTACGGCGCCACAAATTATTGGAGCCAGAAAAACCGCACCATTGAACAGCTGATAATAGATGGTAAAGGCACTATCACGTCTTGAATCGCCCTGCTGGTAGAGGTCGCCTATCATGGCTACAACAGTTGGCTTAAAGAATCCGTTACCAACTGCAATAAGTGTCAAACCGGTGATAAAAGGCATCAGCGTGTTATTGATCGACAAGATCAAAAGCCCAGTAAAGATCAGCACTCCACCGATGGTTACCGAACGTCGCTCGCCAATCAACCTGTCGGCGACAATCCCCCCAAAGAAAGGAAACAGATAGCACAATCCGTTAAACAGGCCATATACCAAGCCTGATGTTTTATCCGAGAAGTTCATTCCCGAAAGCTGATCAAAGACTTTATGGGTCATATAGAGCATTAAAAGAGCCCGCATACCATAATATGAAAACCGTTCGCCTGCGGCGGTTGCAGCAAGCAGATATAATGCCGGAGGATGTTTTTGTGATATTTCCTTACTCATCGTTTCTTTATTTAGCCGACGAAGATATTAAAGTTCTGGAAAAGTCGAAAACATTCATTGGATTTAAACAGATTCCATAGACATTGTCGAACTTTCCAATTATTGCACGGAAATGCCTTGTCCTAAACTTCGTTTCGCTAAAAAGAGGAAGGACTTTCGAAATGGAAGTCAAAAAGCAGGACGCCCAGAAAAAGCGACTCATATAATTTTTTAAAAAGTTGATTTTTATTCCAGTACGATGAGATAAGGAGATAATTGACTGAACTTTTCAGGAGTCATCCCCGGCAGCAACCTGACTTCATCAACCGATCTGAATCGCAAATGCTTAACCCGATAATCGGCGATGGCCTTTGCAAGGTAATAACTAATGTAGGGATGCTTTTTTAAAGTAGCAAGCGAGCATTGATTGATATCCATCCGTTTAACCAGATCGGGATCCACTTTGACATAGGGCAAAATCACTTGATAAAGCGTGGAATCGAGCCCATAAACCTCCAGTAGCTGCTCTCTCGCCGCATATCCTCCCAGTAAATCCCTGAAACGAAGAATGCGCTTTGCAAAGACAGGACCTATGCCCCTCAATGCGTCAAGCCCGGCTGAATCAACGCTGTTCAGTTCTACTGTCTCCACAGGTGGTCTGTAGGGCTGTATGTTTTTAAAAGGAGATGTGCCAAAAGCCGATTGCGGCTTTTGAGGGATCACAATGAAAGGCTCCAACGCCTTGTATTGCGAAGGGGACAGACCATATATTTTCTGAAGGTCCTCCTTCTGCCAGAAACGGCCTCCCTTGGCCCGATAATGTAAAATGATCCCGGTGAGCTTCCCTGAAAGTCCCATCTTAAGCCATCCCTTTTCATCCAAGGTATTGGGATCAAAAGGAAAAGGAGTCAGCAGCCGGGACTGTTCATTCCCCCTATTATAATTGAAGGCATTTCCGGTATTGGTGCCCTTGTATGAATCCGACCGATAAAATCCGGAACTATCTATCTGGGCTTCAAACGCCCTGACTTCTTTTGCAAAAGCAACCGTGTCAATCGCCGGCCGACCGGGTTGGAGTCTTGAAAAGATCAGCATGCCATAAACCAATATGATTGCAGCAAAAAGAATCAGCATGGCCCTCTGCTCTCCCCGGTTCAGATAAAAAAAATCTTTCCACCCTTTCGACATGTCTTTCCGATTAATTTGAGCAACTAAACCAATCTATTACAACATCAAACCGAACTTCACATTATTTACTGCTCATTCTGATTCTTTTCGCAGCAGAAAATTACCGATACGGCAATGCAGGCATTTTTTATGGTCACAATAGTTCTTTTTCATGTAATGGAGTGCCTGTGTTTCGGCTGCAGAAGCAGGGATTATACCCGACTCTGTCCAACGTTCTGTTTCATTGGAGACTTCAGGGGGCAGTTGATCCAAAACAGAAACCGCTCTTTCGGTCAACAGGTTATTTCCATATACCTGTCCATAGGCAAAAAGGATCGGTGGTAGCGTATTGATCATGACCCTGTTGATGGCATCGTCACCCAAAGTCTTATGACGGTGGACCGATAACTTATCCGGCATATAATGATCGATCCAATATTCTGACACTTCAACCGCAAACTTTTCAGAAAAGACGGTATTGACCGAACACCCGAGTACATCATCAATTCCCATTGCATTCCGGTGCCAGAAATCTGCAAACTGTACCAGCCTGATAGTTGGAAAACCGGCAGGACGCATTCGCAGAAATTTCCAGAGATGAACAGGCAAAGGAACAAGATGATATTTTTCCCGAAGAAAGGAATATTCTGTTTTTAACTTCGCAGGGTAATCATCCTTAAAATCCTCATCCAGAAAGCCGGCCTGACCTAAGAAGAGCGCTTCAAGTTGAAACAAACTGGAACGGTGCCGGAGTATGACGGAAAGTGGTAAACTGGCACTGAGCATCTCAAAAGGTTCTACATTAAGTCTGAGGCCGAAGCTTCTTGCTAAAAAGCGGTAAAAGGTTTCGCTCCAGTCATGCCTGGTCTGCTCAAATAATCTCAGGACATATTGAGCACTTTCTGTCAACCTTTCGGCGAGCATGCGTTCAAGCCAGGAGACCTTGACCAGACGATCGGTTTGATTGATCTGGTTTTGACATGGTACCCATCCCAAGGCATTTAAGAAGGATTGATAGCGGTAGAATAACTTGTAATCGACATATCTGGCGACTTCAAGACAAGGTGCCGATGGTGCCAGGTTGGTGTTGGGATCAAGATCATCATTATAGACCACGTGGAGGATGACATTGTTATAGGATTTATCACGATGATGCGCATGGGCGACCCAATCGGAGGAGTTCAAATGAATCTCGACATGCCCGGCCCAGAGCGTTTTATCAATTCGGATACGCGCGTTTAAAAAATCAGGACCGCGATCATAGTTGTGAATCCCGGTGTCGATAACCTCAACGAGCTCTCCCCGGGAAGTGCGCAGGTCGGGACCAAACAACCGATACCTCCACAGATAATGTAAAAAATCTTCGTTCATAATCGTTAAATTCTAAAGGAAAAGAAC
>JAUZOX010000104.1 GCA_030706265.1 Bacteroidota bacterium
CGCAGACTCGAACCGGCAGAACGGGATGAAATGAAAGCCTTTACCCGTAACGCTGATGCGCTTACCCCGCTGCTGAAATTGTTTTCCAGTGAATCATGCAACCAGATCGCTTATGATGCTTTGCAGATTCACGGTGGCACCGGTTATATGAAGGACTTTCCAATTGAGCGGCTTACCCGCGATGCGCGCATAACCTCGATTTATGAAGGGACGTCACAGTTGCAGGTTGTTGCTGCAATGCGGTTTGTTGGAAACGGAATCTACTTAAAGATGATGCAGGACTTCGAAGCCCAGGAAGTGAAAGCGGAATTTGAATTCTTGAAAAATATATTGGTAAAGATGACCGACCAATACAGCAAAACAGTAGATAGAGTTCAGGCCCTCAATGATACCGAATATTTTGATTTCCATTCACGCCGGTTGGTAGAGATGGCTGGAAACGTTATTATTGGCTATCTTTTACTCAATGATGCAAACAGAAACAACAAGTTCAGTAAATCAGCCGAGATCTTTATTCGACTGGGACGTTCGGAAAACATTCAGAAGGTTAGTTTCATCAATAATACTAATCTCAAAGATTTGAGCGGCTACAAATTGTAATTAATTCGATATCTATTAAAAAAGCCCCGTAAATCTTTTTATGGGGCTTTTTTTGAAGTTACAATCTGGCTAGTCCATGAATCGGATTATTTCCAATAATTCGCTAAATATCATAGCGGTTGCGCCCCACATGTATTTTCCTTCGATTTCATAGCAGGGTATGTTGGGTAAAGTTGATCCATTTACGCGAATATCTTTTATCACCAGTGATTCTGGTCTTAAAAAGGTAAAAAGGTCGCAGGGGATGACTTCTTTTATTTCAACCGGATCAGGAACAAAGTTCGGTTTTATGAGGGTATAGCCCACAACCGGATAGACCAGGAAATGACTTGGCGGAATATACAAAGGTGAGAGTTGCCCGAGGATGGTGACATCATCCGGAATTATTCCAACCTCTTCCCGGGCTTCGCGAAGAGCAGTAGCTACAAAATTGACATCCGTAAATTCTTGTTTGCCGCCCGGAAAAGCAATCTGGTTGCTGTGTATTCCATCATATTCGGGCCGAAGTATAAATACGGTTGAGATTTGCTCACCCTCTGGCCATAAAAGAATGAGTACCGCACTGTTACGAATGTTTTCCCCAGATTTCGGAATCCTTGATTCTACAGGTCTGTGAGGTGGTGCCATTTTATTTTGAGCAATTGCACCTGGTAACGGTCCGGATAATGCTATTCTGAGTTTAGTCAGAAATTTCTTTTGATCTCTGTTTGTTTTCATTTTGTTCAGTATTAAACAAATTTCGATAAAATAGGTTTTAAAACCATATTTGATAAATCGAAATTGTTTTTAATTTATCTTTATTGGATAAAGGGAATTTAATGATGATTAAAATTAAGAAATCAGTCAAACCGGGGGATGCATTATCTGAATCAGGAAATAATTATTCTCTTATCCTGTTCAATGATGATGTTAATACATTTGAGTATGTCGTAGTTACATTAATGAAGGATTGCGATCATGACGCAGAGCAAGCATGGCAATGTGCCCTTATTGCACATCATAATGGAAAATGCGAGGTTAAAAAGGGGATGAAAGAAGACTTAAGGCGCCGGTGTTCGATCATGATAAAAAAAGGACTAAACGTAGAAATCATAAAGAAACCTTAGCATTGAAAGGGTCAGAGCGCTTGCTTTAAAATATAAAGAGCTGCTGCGGAAAATTCAGCAGCCATATTATGATAGTTAAAAGATAGTAAAGAGAATCTGTACTCCGGGCTGTGTAGGGGGGAGGCAATTTTAAAATCGTTTATTAGTTACTTGTGTAAATACGATGCAGGTTATGAAAAGGAAAATTACAGAAGAGGAGAAGAAGTTAATTATTTCACATTATAAGAAATTAATCTCTGCTTGTGATTTTGCCACAAAACAAGAAAAAGTACTTATCCGGAGAGCATATGACCATGCGTTATCGAAATACGCGGACCGGACTATTGAAACCGGTGAATTTCAAATGGCTCATACGGCCTCAATTGCGACCATTGTAGCTTCTGAGATCGGATTAAAATCTCCGTCGGTGATTGCAACCCTGTTACAGGATTTGGCACCGGATAAAGAAAAGGAGCTGGCTGAAATACGAAAGGAATTTGGCGATACGGTAGCTAATTTGGTTGAATCACTCCATAAGGTTTCGAATCTTCAAACCGAAAAGATTGAAAATAAAAGTGAAAATTTTATAAAATATCTTCTCAGCATTGCAGACGACGTCAAAGTCGTGTTGATAAAATTAGCGGACCGGCTCCATTATATGAGGATGCTTGATGCACTTCCGGAAACTAAAAGAAAAAAAATTGCTTCCGAGACAAAGAATCTATATACCCCCTTGGCTCACAGGTTGGGGCTTTATAAAATCAAAACCGAGCTTGAGGAATTATCCATGAAATATGGTAATCCTGATGCCTATTTTGAGATATTGAGAAAGCTTGAGGCTTCAAAAGTGGAACAGGGGAAATATATGAAAGCCTTTATTGAACCGATTACGGCCGAGCTGGATCTGTTAAAATTTGATTATGAGATAAAATGGCGAACAAAAGCAGTTTCGTCAATTTATCAAAAGATGCTTAAACAGCAGGTTCCATTCGAGGAAGTATTCGACATTTTTGCCGTTCGCATTATTATCAATTGTGGAGGTGAAGATGAAAAAATAAATTGCTGGCATGTCTATTCTATTGTAACAAATCTATATAAACCGAATCTGGAGCGCATGCGCGACTGGATTACCAGTCCACGTGAAAATGGATACGAATCGTTACACGCTACAGTTTTGGGCGCTCAGGACAAATGGGTCGAAGTCCAGATAAGAACAAGGCGCATGGATGAAAATGCCGAAAAGGGGATAGCTGCTCACTGGCGTTATAAGGAATCAAAGAAAAATATTGAAAGCGACAGTTGGCTCAATCTGATTCGGGAAATGATGGAAAAGGAGTCTTATGGCGAGGATGGGCACGAAGAAGATTCCAAAATTGAGACAAACATCGATAAAATTTATGTCTTTACACCACAGGGCGATCTAATCCGTCTTTCAGCAAACGCAACCGTATTGGATTTTGCCTTTGCGGTACATAGTAATATTGGGGCTCATTGTACCGGCGCAAGAGTAAACGGTCAAATAGTACCCTTGAAATACGTATTGAAAAATGGAGACCAGGTATTAGTCCTTACTTCCAAAAATCAAAAGCCCAATCTTGACTGGCTTAACTGGGTAAACACGCCAAGAGCTAAAGCCAAGGTGAAAAGGGCGTTAAAAGAAATTGAATATAAGAAAGCGGAAGAAGGTCGTGAAATACTTAAGCGCAAAATAGGGCAGTTAAAACTTACTTATACAGATGAGTTGGTTCAAAAACTATTTGCTTATTTTAAATGTAACAGTGCCCTTGATTTTTATCAGGCTATTGCTGATGAAAAGGTTACCTCAATTCAGATTCGGGACGCACTCATCACTCCTGTAAAAGAAGAGGTCAAAGCCGTCCCACCCAGGATATTGCCCCCGACCAAGGCATTACCTGCTGAATCAAGCCATATTAAAAAACAAAATCTGATTATAATAAATGACGATTCAGAAATTGAACATTATAAACTTGCCCGTTGCTGTAATCCTGTTTTTGGAGATCCCATTTTTGGTTTTGTCACCGTTGGCGAAGGACTGAAAATTCATCGGGATGATTGTCCGAATGCCCGTCAACTGATAAATCGTTTTGGATACAGGGTGGTTAAGGCAAGATGGGTTGAAGCCGAGCCGGGACAAGTTACCATGTTCACTGCAGATGTGCTGATACAAGGAACTGACCAACTTGGAATCGTCAATGAGATATCGAGGATCATATCGAATGAAATGCAAATCACCATTCGTTCGATCAGCATTGAATCAAAACCCAATAGCCGCTTTGAAGGGAAGGTGAAGGTGGCGGTACAGAATGCAAAACATCTTGACTTTCTGATTACCAAGCTTCGCAAACTGGATGGCGTCGTTAAGGCGAATTGGATGCATACCAATGAATGATATTGGTGAAGTTAAAGCCGTATCATTCACCTACCATGACTATGCTCCACAAAATTCAACTTTTGAACTGGTAAATCCTTAAAATCAAAGAACTATTCTTTAAGAGATATTTTGATAAAGTGGGCTTCATTCACTATTTTTTTGTTATTGAATTTCGATCATTTTGAAATAATTTATTGGGGAAAACAAAAAAATAAAATGGTATTAATAATAGATTAGTTTGATAAGTATAGATTGATAGGTATATAATATTAGGAATACTTTAACTTTTTATTAATAAACTTAATGCTTCCGGAATTGTCTAATACTATAACTTCCGAGATTATTTTTCATTAATATTATCCACCAAAATTAAAGAATGTGAAAAAAGATTTACAAAGGGAAATTATATTGAAAATTCTATTTCTCATTGGATTAGTGACAGTTGTGTCGATACAATCCATTTATGCTCAATCGCAGAAAACAGTTGCCTTAAATGGTTCCGTGACTGAAGGTACAACAAACAAGCCGTTGCAATTTGCTTCAGTCTCATTGTTGACTGTGAAGGATTCGACACTCGTAAAAGGAGGAATAACCAACACGAATGGAAATTTTATTTTCAGTAATGTGAATTCGGGAACTTATAAACTCAGGGTTTCATTTTTGGGGTACAATACTATTCGAAAAATAATTACAGTTAAGGCAACTCCCATTACTCAAAATCTGGGGAATTTTATTCTTGATGAAGGAAAATCACTCATGAATGAAGTGGTAATTACCGCCACTTTACCTGTTCTTGTGAAAAAAGATACCCTTGAGTATAATGCGGATATGTTCAAAGTTGAAAAGAATGCCGTAGTCGAAGATATGCTTAAGAAATTGCCGGGAGTTGAAATCGATGGATCGGGAAAGATAACAGCACAAGGCACAGATGTGACAAGGGTGTTTGTGGATGGGAAGCAATTCTTTGGCAACGATCCTTTAATTGCAACACAGAATCTACCCGCCGAGATGATCTCTAAGGTTCAGGTAATTGATAAGAAATCGGATCAGGCTGAGTTTTCTGGAGTCGATGACGGTGAAGTTGAAAAAATCATCAATATTGTTACCCGGCAAGGATATAAACATGGGAGTTTCGGTAAAGCTTCAGCAGGGTACGGAAGCCTGGACCGGTATGATGACGGTCTGATGTTTAATAATTTTAAGGGTGACCGGCAGTTTTCAGTTATAGGGATGGCCAATAACACCAATAACTTACGCTTTACACTTGATGCAGGTAACAGCCTGAATAGCCGGAGAGGGAGCACTCTGGCAAATTCAAGAGGCAACCGTATGGGCGGTGGTGGTGGCGGCGGCGGATTTAGCTCGATGACATCAGCCGGTAGAGGAATGACCCAAAATGGTATCAGCGTTACGGATGCTGCGGGCGTGAATTTTCACGATAAGATAGGTGATAAACTTGAATTCACCGGTAGTTATTTCTATAATTCGAACGACCGGAATACCAGCTCGACAACACTGACTCAGACTTTAAAAGCGGATTCAAGTATTTTCAGGCATGATACCTCCAGCAACTATAACAAGAATATCAATCATCGAATTAACATGGAGTTTATTTATACGATCGATTCGATGAATTCAATCATCTTCAGGCCTAACATCAGTTATGCCCTGACAAGTTCTGAAAGAGCTTCCGAAAGCGTCACGCTGGGTCAGTCAGGCTACAAACTCAATGAATCACGATCATCATCCACCAGTGATGGTTCCAATTGGAATACGGCCGCATCATTACTATACCGCCATAAATTTAAAAAACAGCGCAGGACCTTCTCTCTGAATTTGACCGGTAATCTGACCTCAAGCGATAACGACACCTACAGTAAAAACACTATTTCTAAATACATCACTAACAACGGTATTCCTTCCGTAGTAAGTACGAACTTATTGCTTAACAATACTTCATCGAGAGAAGGATTTACTGCACGGGCATCCTATACGGAACCACTTACCCTGTATAAGAGTCTTGAAGCAAATTACTACTACAGTAAATCATATAATCTATCACAACGGAAGGCTTTTGACTATAATGAGGCCGATAGCCTGTATGACATTTCGGATAAGGTTTATTCCAATAAATATGATAATTATTTTGTCAACCAACGTCTAGGGTTGAGTATTCAAACCCACAAAGATAAATTGATGTATACGCTGGGTGTCGGAATTGAATCTTCTCAGATATTGAGCAAAACGCATGTATTGGATACCCTGTTCGACAGGACACATAAGGCGTTTAATTTTTCACCAACTGCAACCCTGAATTATTCATTTACAAACAGAAGAAGAATCAGCTTTAATTACAGGGGAACGACCAATGAACCTTCTATTGATCAGCTTCAACCAATTGTATCTGACCCCAATGCATTAACCATCCGAAAAGGAAATCCCGATTTGAAATCCAGTTTTACAAATGACATGTCATTGAGCTATAATGATGTCGATACTAAAACTTTTGCCAATTACTTTATCAATCTTCAATATAGCGGCGTATTAAACAGTATTTCAAATAACTATATAAATGGTCCCAACGGTGAACAAATTATTATCCCTGTGAACGTAAATGGGGCATATGATGCCGGAGTAAATCTGGGGATGGGAATGCCGATTGCAAAAAATAAATATTCGATCAATACTTCTGGAAGTCTAAGGTGGAGCAATGATGTCAATTATGTCCGCAATACCGCAACTGCGCTAAATAGTAATTCAGTCGTCGATACGGCTGCGTCAAAATTAAATACTACCCGTACCTTAACTGCCGGATATAATCTTTCAGGTAGTATCAATGGTAAGGTTGTTATGTTCACTGCGGCAGGACGCGTAAATTATAACCGTGCATGGCAGAGTGTTCAGACTTCTAACACGAATATTTATATCAGCTACAATGTGATGGGCGACTTAAAGCTCATTCTCCCACAGGGATTTTTGATCGCTACCGATTTTCAGTATAATGTGAATACCGGTTATGGAAACGGGTATAATAAAAACTATGCACTATGGAATGCTTCGATTTCAAAAGACATATTGAAGAATAAACGTCTTCAGACCAAATTCCAGATTTTCGATATTCTGAAACAAAATCAAAGTATCCGTAGATCGATTAACGGAAACAATATCACCGATACACAATCAACGATTCTGCCCCAATACTTTATTTTCTCGCTCACTTATAATTTTAATAACTTCCAGCAGCCAAATGAAAGAAACCGTCCCGATGGTATGCGCCAAAGAGGTGGATTTGATGGTGGTGGATTTGGTGGTCGTGGTTTTGGCGGAAACCGAGGCGGCGGCGGTGGTGGCTTCTAATTTTTGTTCTTTAATAATCAGCCAAGGTTAAACATTGATTTTTTCATTGGGTTGTTTGCTAAACAAATTGGCAAACAACCCTTTTACATTATTTAGTTATTAGGAATGAAATATTTAAGGAATCAATAAAAATTAGAAATCAATTATATCCCTATAATAATTTCATTATTTATAGGTTTGCAATTTTTTATTAAATATGGATTAAACAGGTTGATTTTAACGGTGTCTATATGAATAATTGTGTTTTGGTTATTAACAATTTTAATAAATTATTGAATGTGGAAATAAAATATTTACATATAAAATTACTTCTTAAATTTTCTTTACTTTTTCTGAGTTTCATTTCGATTACATTATTACAATCCGCTTATTCACAAAATCTAAAACAAGCAACTCTAAACGGCGTAGTACTGGATAACAGTACCCAAAAACCACTCCAATATACTTCAGTGGCTTTGTTGACGATAAAAGATTCAACCCTTGTAAAAGGCTGCATTACAAATTC
>JAUZOX010000105.1 GCA_030706265.1 Bacteroidota bacterium
ACCACACCCGAAATAGTATATGGTTTTGGTTTTTCGGCTAAATACAAGAATTTTGACTTCTCGGCTTTTGCACAAGGTGAAGGACTCGTTTCTTTCTGGATTGACGTACCTTCAACGGCTCCGTTTATTTCTTACAAATATAGTGGTGAATCGTTAGCCAGTACGGTTCAAAACCAACTCTTAAGCGCCTATGCCAACAATTATTGGTCCGAAACCAACCGGAATCTATATGCAACATGGCCTCGCTTAAGCTACACCCTCAGTGCAAATAACAGTCAACCCAGCACCTGGTTCATGCGAAACGGAGCCTTCCTGAGACTAAAGCAAGTAGAAATCGGATATACCTTATCCAAAAATATTGCTTCTAAACTCAAATTGGACAACTTACGTTTTTACGTAAACGGTACCAATTTAGCAACCCTCAGCGGATTTAAAATGTGGGATGTGGAATTGGGCGGTAACGGTTTAAATTACCCAATCCAAAAAGTGATCAATTTTGGTGTTCAGCTTGGTTTTTAAAATTAAAGATATGAGACATATTAAAACAATCATAATTATTGCGGCAATGGGCATTTTAGTGTCCTGCACAAAATTCCTGGATGTTGTTCCCGACAACATTGCAACAATTGAAAATGCATTCACGCTTCGTACTTCTGCAGAAAAATATCTGTTTACCTGCTATTCCTACATGCCGGATAATGGATATATGGACACCAATACCGGCTTTAACGCAGCAGATGAAGTATGGTACCCTGATCCAACCCATGATATCGATCAGACCTATTTGAATATCGCCAAGGGCCAACAAAATGCAGCCAACCCACTTGGAAACTGGTGGAGTGGAAAAAATCAGGGGCACGCCCTTTTCGATGCACTCAGAGACTGTAATATTTTCCTGGATAACATTGGCAAGGTGACTGATTTACAGCCTTATGACAGAGACAGATGGACTGCAGAAGTCACCTTCCTGAAGGCCTACTATCATTTTCTCTTATTACAAAGATATGGCCCTATTCCATTGATTAAAACCAATTTACCAATTTCAGCCACACCGGCCGAGGTAAAAGTTTACAGGGAACCTGTTGATTCTGTAGTCAATTATATCGTTCAACTGTTGGATAAAGCATATACCAGTGAAAATCTACCGGATAGAATTGTGGGCAATGAAGGCCAGGAGCTTGGCCGTATTACCAAATCTATCGTACTTGCTTTTAAAGCCAAGGTTTTAGTAACCGCAGCCAGTCCATTATTTAACGGTAATCCTGATTATGCCAATTTCGTTGATAGAAGAGGGGTTCACCTCTTCAATCCGGTATATAGTGCAGACAAATGGCAAAGAGCAGCAGATGCCTGTAAAGAAGCCATCGATTTTTGTTCAACTTACGGAGCGTATTCTTTGTCTTACTTTGCGGGAAATACAGGATATATTTTAAATGATACCATTAGAAAGCAATTGGATATCAGAACGTCTACTACCAATAAAATTAATAATCCCGAAGTAATCTGGGCTAATACAAACAGCATGGCTAATACGATTCAACGCTATGCAATGGTAAAACTTAACTCAGCTGCAGTCAGTACTTCAGGCCCAAAACAGATCATCGGCCCAACGCTTAAGATGGCAGAAATGTTCTACACCAAGAACGGAGTTCCCATCAATGAAGATAAGACCTGGGATTATATTAACCGTTATGCGCTAAAAGTTTCAACCAAACCGTATCAGTACTTTATCAAGACCGGAGAGACGACTGCACAATTGCATTTTGACAGAGAGCCCAGGTTTTATGCTGATTTAGGTTTCGACAGAGGTGTCTGGTTCGGAAACTGGATTAACAATTACAGCACGGCTAATCCTACAAGTTTATACTATATAATGACCAGAAAAGGTGAATTTGCAGCAATGCAGGACGTTAGTAATTACTGTATAACAGGTTATTATGCAAAAAAACTGGTCAACATCGAAACAAGTTGTGCATCTGATGGTAACATAACCAGTTATACGGTTACCTATCCATGGCCCGAAATGAGAATGGCTGATTTATACCTTATGTATTCTGAAGCACTTAATGAATTAAACGGTCCTTCTGACGAAGCCTATAAATGGATTGACCTGGTAAGAGCCCGTGCCGGTATCCCCTCCGTTGAGTTTGCATGGACCAACTTTGCAACTGATCCGACAAAATATAAGACCCAGTCTGGTTTCCGTGATATAATTCACCACGAACGGGCTATTGAGTTTATGTTTGAAGGCCAACGCTACTGGGATCTCAAGAGATGGAAAACTGCACATATCGAGCTGAATAACCCGATTAAGGGTTGGGATATCACTCAGGCTTCTGCTCAGGGATTTTACAGTCCGGTATTGCTCTTTAACCAAACGTTTGCTATGCGTGATTATTTCTGTCCTATTGAAACGCTTGAATTGCAAATAAACAATAATCTTGTTCAAAATCCAGGTTGGTAGTTTTTCAATATTTAACTTAAAATATTCTAAAAATGAAAAGTTTTAAATTATTATGTGCCCTGTGCATTATTATAGCTTCAATATCAGCATGTAAAGTTGATGTTCTGGCTCCGCTTCCCAATAGCGGCACGACACCCAACCCCATATCCGATCCGATTGTACAGAACCTCCCCGGTGGCGCTCAAATTACCTATACATTGCCCAACGACTCCAATGTCTTGTATGTGAAAGCAGAATATCAATTCCAGGGAAAATCTGCAAACGTGATATCCTCTTTTTACAAAAAAACGCTCGTCATTCAGGGATTTAATGACACCTTGAGCCATGATGTGAAATTATATGCTGTAAGTCGTGGCGAAAAGCTTTCGGTACCCGTAAGTGTTAAAATTAAACCTTTGACAGCATCGATACAGGACGTTCGTTCATCTTTACTTATTAATCCGGGATTTGGAGGATTTTCAGTTCAATTAACCAACCCTTCTGCAGGCAATGTAATGATCGGCGTTTTACGTTGGGACACCATCCAAAAACAATGGACACAGATCGACGCCTATTATACGAATTCGGCCTCCGCCTTATTTTCAACCCGTGGCCTGGATTCAATTCCACAATTGTTTGGATTCTTTGCCAGAGACCGATGGAACAATCTAACCGATACCCTGAAGCTCAGATTAAAACCGATCTATGAAGTACAGTTGGATGGAACCAAGTTTGTGGATAAGAGAAAAGCTTATCCTATCCCCCAGGTATCTCCTCTACCGGCTTCAGGCAAACCTATGGCCGAAATGGTAGACTATAGTTCAAGTTATGTATTTAAAAATCTGTTCGATGGAAACATGACCAACTTGTATCATACCAAACAGAATTATGATCAGCCCATTTGGCTTCCGTTTGATTTAGGGAAAAAATACAGGTTGAGCCGTTACAGATTATGGCAACGTACCGGTACTTTCCTGTTCAATCATGGAAATCCGCATACCTGGGAAATCTGGGGAACCAATACGCCGACAGATCCCAATAGCTGGGTACGGTTAGACCGCGAAACCATGGTTAAACCATCCGGATTGCCATTAAGCGTTAACAGCCAGGACGATGTTGATGCGGGCAATTTAGGTCAGGAATATATGTTCCCGATTGGTATTCCAGCTGTCCGTTACATCGCCTGGAAAAACATCGACTCATGGGGCTCTATTGAAGGCGCAACAGGATTCTTCCATTTGCAGGAATTAAGGTTCTGGGGTCAGGTTGTACAATAATCTAAAAATTTTAAAAACATGAAATCTAGAAATATTTTATCGAAAAGTATAAAGCAGTATATTCCAATTTGCTTTTTAGTTTTTGTTATCTCGTTTTTATTCTCCTGCAGAAAAATGGAAGACACTTATGAGTCATTCATCAAAAACGGGGCGACCATTTATACCGCGAGAGTCGACTCATTGAAAGCTATTCCGGGTAGAAACAGGATCAAATTGACCTGGCTACTGGTTTCTGATCCCAAAATCACCAAGAATGTGGTATATTGGAATGATAAAGCGGACTCGGTAGTTTTGAATGTAACTAAAACAGCCCATACGGATACCATCACAACGATCATCCCTAACCTGGCCGATCAGACTTACACTTTCCAGGTCTATACTTATGACAATTACGGACATCATTCTGTAAAAGCTGAAATAATAGGGACTGTTTATGGCGACCTTTATGCCAATACCATTCTAAACAGGCCTTTAAATACAACGGTCCTAAATACAACGACCAATAACCTTGCCATCACATGGTGGGGGGTCAGTTCACAAGCCGTCGCACTTGATATGAAGTATACCGATATCTCTGGTGCTTCAAAAACTGTCACGGACGTCCCAATACAGGATCCTAATATCAACAGTCGTGTATGGGTTGTACTTCCTGCCGTATCAAATCTACCTAATTTCAAAAAAGGCAGTTCATTCTCCTACAGAACAGGTTATAAGCCGGTACCTACCAGTATCGATACTTTTTACACTGATTGGACGACAGTTACTGTACCCTAATGTGTTTTGAACTAAAATAAACTTTAAAAGGAGGCGGCTAAATTCATGCTGTCTCCTTTTTTACTGTTGGCATCAACATCGAACAATATCTTTATTTTTTGAAAGGACCATAAAAAAGAGTTAAATGAATATTTCGTTCAACTGACTGCTTTAATCGTTTTATATTGTATTCCGAATGACTCTATCTGTGCTATTTTATCACTAATCGTTAAGAATATTCCCTTATGCCAGTCTCAAAAAATATGTTCTCCGGTTTGCGCTTTTTAAAAATCGCACTGCCTCTTTTATTTACACTGGTTAATCTTACAGCCATATCGCAGAATGTAAATGACAAGACAGAGATCGCCAAGTTGATGGCAGCTGTTGATACCTTTCGGAATAATGTGCCTGCCGAAAAGATTTATCTTCATCTCGATAAACCTTATTATATAACCGGAGATACATTATGGTTTAAAATTTACCTGTTCGAAGCCAATTTTTACACTGCCTCTCTGAAAAGCGGAATCTGTTATCTTGAAATTGCAAATGATCAGAACAAACTGGTCAGACGAATGATGCTTCCCGTCGTCGGTGGGCTAAGCTGGGGAAATATAGCTTTGGATGAAAAACAATTTACAGAAGGAGGATATATCCTTCGGGTTTACACCAACCTCATGCGCAACTGGAGTGAAGAATACATTTATCAAAGGCAGATCAATATTTATAGTCCGTCTTCACTACCGGCTTTTGACAATTCAGTTTTAAAAGGCAAAGAAAACACGCACACAGGTGATAAATCAACCGAGACCAAAAGGGGACAAAAAATATATCAACCGGGTGTTACAACCAATATAGATCTACAGTTCATGCCCGAAGGGGGCGATTTAGTGAACGAAATTTCCACCACAATTGGTTTTAAAGCCATCGGAGAAGACGGTAAAGGCATACATGTCGAAGGCAAAATATACAATAATAAACAACAGGAGGTCGCATCATTCAAATCGCTTCACAAGGGAATGGGGACATTTGAATTGACTCCCCATAACAATGAAAGCTATACGGCAAAAATCAGTCTGCCTGAAAATGTGACGAAGAAGTATCCTTTGCCATTGGCTCATAGTAAGGGGATTGTTATGAATATCATAAACCATTCATCAACAGATTCTTTGAAAGTTATATTAAAAGCGACACCTGAAATCGAGAAACAAAATAATAGTTACTACCTGATAGGGCAATCGAGAGGCGTCATCTGTTTCGCAAAAATGGTCCACTTTAAAGACACAACTTATTTTTGCCAGCTTTCAAAAACGATTTTTCCTGGTGGGATAACGCACATTGTTTTGCTTAATACAAGCATGAGCCCCGTAAACGAAAGGATCGTCTATATTGATCATCATGACAACCTCAAAATAAATATCGCTTCCGACAAAACCACTTATACAACAAGAGACAGCGTGGCGGTAAACCTCACTGTAACAGACAAGGACGGCAAACCGGTCCAGGGAAGTTTTTCCTTGTCAGTTACCGATAATACACAGGTTGCCAGTGATGCCCTCTATCCCTCAAATATAACGACTCATTTATGGTTGACATCCGAATTAAAAGGGACGGTAGAAGACCCGGCCTATTATTTTCAAACCTCAGGTGATTCAATTCCGGTTCAACAAATTGATACCATGAGCATGGCGTTGGACAATCTATTGCTCACCCAGGGATGGGTAGCCTATCCGTGGGAACAGGTTTTCAGCCAAAAGGCACCAGAATATCAGGCAGAACCCGAGTTTATGATCAAAGGAAAAGCCTCAAACAGCTTCAAAGGAATTCCCAATACCAGGGTCTTGCTTTTCACAAAACATCCTTTTCTGATGATCGATACTTTGACCGACAAAGAAGGCAGGTTTACATTTAAGAACTTACATCTCAGAGATACAGCCTCTTATCTCATTCAATCTCTGAACAGACGTGGAAGAAGTTTTTTAAATACCGTGTCTGTTGATGAATTTAAACCACCCGTTTTCGCAGATAGACATATCGTTTTTACACCATTGTCTAAAATGAACGATTCTGCAGTGATCAACACCATCAAATACAACATCGATACAAGAAAAGAAGAACAAAGACGGTTTACGGGAATACATTTACTTGATGAAGTTGTCGTTACCGGAAATAAAATCGTGAAAGGTTCTAAAAGCCTCAATGGGTCAGGAAATGCGGATCAGGTTTTAAATACTGCGGATCTGCAAAAGCTCGGGAAGATGACATTGCTTGAATTGCTCAAGAAGCAGGTCAAGGGATTCAAAATAAAAGAACTGGATAAATATTACATCAATGATTATCCCATTAAACTGGTCATGGATGGATTGTACGTCGATACCTATGACGGATTATTTGCCGACTCCAATAATTATAATCCACTTAAAGAAAATTTCGAAAACTTCACCGCTGAGGAAATTATTGGGATCGAGGTGATGACCAGTCCTCAATATAATTCGATTTACAACAAAAAGTATTTAAGTACGGATGAGTTGAGAATCATAGGCGGGACATCGGGGAAAGATTATGCCTGGCTTGAAATAACGACTAGAGCCGGAAAAGGTGCTTATATGAAAAGGACACCGGGAGTCATGTTGTATAAGCCAATGCCCTTTTCACTCCCAAATCAGTTTTACAGGCCGCGATATTTGGTGAAAGACACTCAAAACACCTTACCCGATCAGCGCTCGACCATTCATTGGGACCCCAGTGTCGTTACAAATTCGGATGGAAAAGCCGTTATTACCTTCTATACAGCGGATAAACCATCCCGATATTCGATTATCGTTGAAGGAAGCGATATGCTTGGAAATGTGGGAAGTGAAATGAAAAAAGGATTCATAAGGATAATTCCGGAAAAATAATACGGCCGGTACCTTTTTCCCGAAAAGCGGAATAGATTCATTCAATTTAAAAAAAAGCGAAGTTCATTTTATGCGGGAAGCCCCCTCACTCCGCTTGCCAAATGTAACACACTGATATTGCACACATACATACTATTGTATGGCAAGATTAAATAGAGTCTGCTGAAAAACTCAGCAGAGATTTTTAAAGCTATCCTTTTCAGACTTGGATTGAAGCACCGACACCCTGCTTTGTCCTGAATATCTTCAATAAATACCGTTAAGGATTTTCACGGTGCATTTGCTTAAAAACTTTTTTAACCTATTGGATAAGCGGCATAGCGGAGCCACCCCGGCCAACTTGACCAGGTTAAGCATCGGGAAGAGGCAGGCGATCCTTGATTCGCCGGTATCTCTGAGCCTGGCCCCGATCCGGTCTAAACCCTATGCGGTCTTGGCTTGTCCAGACTTACCCTCTAAGCTTGCGTTCTTAGGAGACTTGCATATCTTAAAGACCCTTTCTTTAAAAACGA
>JAUZOX010000106.1 GCA_030706265.1 Bacteroidota bacterium
AAGCATCATGGCTTTCAGTACCTCGATGGATGAACCGGCAAGTCCTTTCTTTTCAATGCTCTCCAGGATGATATTCCGGATGCGGGCTTTCTCCAGCTCGTATACTTTGTTTTGGCTTTCGGTCATCTCGCAATAGCGAACATCTTCGATGAGCGGTGGTAATTCTCTGGCGACCTCTTCTTTACGCCGACGCAGCATAAAGGGTTTGATCAGGGTCTGGAGTCGTTGTTGAACGCTATCATCATATTCTTTTTCAAGCGGGTTCAGGTATTCATTTTTGAAAAAAGAGAGGGTACCCAGAAGTCCTTTGTTTAAAAAGTTCATCTGTGACCACAGATCGATCAACGAATTTTCAATGGGGGTACCGGTCAGGACTAAACGGTGTTTGCACAACAGGCTGCATACTGCCTGGTTATTGATGGAATCCGGATTTTTGATCGCCTGGCTTTCGTCTAAAATAATATAATGGAAAGGATAAGCACTGAGAAAAGGCTGATCGTTTCGAACAATGCCATAAGTGGTCAGGATGATATCGTAATAGTCGAAGACCCGCGGATCCTGGTATCTGTTCATACCGGTGTGAATCAGTGTCTTGAGTGAAGGGGCAAAACGTCTGATCTCATTCTTCCAATTTTGGATCAGCGAAGAAGGAATGACGCTGAGTGAGGTCCTGCGATGGGGCTTATTCTTTTCGAGAGACGAGAAGAGGTCTAAAGTTCCATTTTCTTCCGGGGTACCTTCTTTTTTAAGGAAAGTTGATGGGGTGTTATCCTCTTCTTCTTTCAGACTCTTTTGTTGTTGCACGAACAACAGGAGTGCAAGCGTCTGAATGGTTTTACCCAGTCCCATATCGTCGGCAAGACAGCCTCCAAAGCCCTGTTTATTTAAAAATTGCATCCATCGTAACCCTTCGGCCTGATAAGAACGCAGGGTGACGTTTAATCCTTCGGGAATAGTTACCGGTTCGGCGAGTGTAAAGTCCAGCCTTTTTACATCGCTTTCCTGAATTAATTCAGGTTGAAATACGTTTTCATTGAGCAGCAGAAAATGATGTTTTTGCAGGCGCATCGTCTTCTTAAAGTCAGAGCAATAAAGCATCAGATCCTTATACTTTACAAACCATTCTTCAGGGAGGATGGCAATTTCCCCGTTGGGTAATACGAATTCCCTTATCCCTTTGAGAATATTTTTGCGGAATTCAATAAATGGGATTTGATAATGATTTCCGAAACGGATGATGGCATAAATATCGAACCAGTCTTTTTCTGTCTGTATCCTGAAGTCAGCCTGGATGGTTGAGGTGTAGTATTTTGGGGCATTATGGAGTTGGGTGATGGTTGCATCGATCGATTTAAAGAATGCTTCGTTTCGGTTTATCCATTCAACCAGTGAATATATACCGGAACCCGTGTTTCCCTTATCCGTTTTCAGAACGACACAGTTGTCTTCATGGATCCATTCAAATCCCTGATCGATAAATTTCTGTCTGATCGCTGCTTCCCATATCGGATTGCGGGTTACCCGGTAGAAGACGTAGTTTTCGTCTTCTATTTTTAAGTCAACAAATACCTTTTGCTTTCGACCGGCCATGACTTGTTTTTGTCCGTAGCAAAAATAGGCTACCAATAAGGCCCTGCCGTTAATATCGTTTTCCAGAGTAAGGTTGAGGCTCTGTTTGGGAGTAATATCCAGGATATCAAAACCTTCTGCATTGACGCTGCTGGTTTTTAAGTTCTTAAGAATAAATGCTTCAAAATATTTCTTCTCTGATGATTTGGGAATGGAGACAAATTCTTTTCGGATGAAGGGTTCCAGTTTCTTGCCATCGAATTCCTTTGAGAAAGAATAGAGGTTTTTCTCCGCCATAAGCCAGCAGGGCTGGCAACAAATGACTTTACTCTCTTTTGAGGCCAGCTTCACCCGTTTATCATCCTGATACACCTCTAACACATATCGCGTCCCATCGTCGGTATGGGTGAAGTTCAGGATTGTTTCGGCTTCACTGACGTTCTTTTTGATCAACGCTTCAGGGTACAAATTGGGTGATCCTTCGTCAAGGTAAATGGGAATATCATATCTTGAGGCCAACCGGAATATTTTATCCAACTGCCTTTCGATGAACGGACGGATGAATTCTGCGAAATAATCATCCTCAACCGACTGAAAGAAATTCTTGATGGGATGTTTCTTTGTTACAAAGCGTTTAATCAGATTTGATTCGGCATATTCATCCGACAATTTAATGATCTCAAGCGCATATTCGGGCAGGACATCACGATATGCTTCCATATTGAATGCAGACAACCTTTCAGAAACACTCAGGTAAGGTTTTGATGATTTTTTCGCCCAGTAGGGCAAAACGATCTGACCCAGTTTGGGATGTTTTGAAAGTTCGAGTATAAAAGCAAGATTTTGGGTTGCAACGTCCATGTCCAAATCCGATTAGAACTGAGTAAAAAAAAGTAGGGTGTGTTTAACTTGCAAAGTTAATGCTTTTTAAGAGGGGGTAGGAAAAAAATTAAGAGGCTATCTAAAAAGTCCAAAACATAGTCTTTTTATTCGGATACCTCCGAGCGAGAATTTAAATATGCAATTCTCGGAGACTTAAAATTACTTTTTAGACAGCCTCTTTTTTATGTTATAGCCGGAACCAGGAATTTACGATTTCATCTCGTTCCCCATGCTCGCTGATATGCCTGAATTCGTTGGTGTGCTTGTTGTAGACGTAATCGTGGCCCCAGGATTTGTAGTTTGCCTTGATTTCACGAAGACCTCTGACGACGGTTTCCAGTTCCTGATCGGTCATGGTGGGGTGAAGCGATAAACGGACCCAGCCTGGTTTCTCCGAAAGGTCGCCATAATTGATGCGGTCTGCTATTTTGTGTGACTTTTCATAGCTGACGTGCAACAGGTAATGGCCATAAGTGCCGGCACAGGCGCATCCGCCACGAACCTGAACTCCGTAACGATCGCTCAGGAGTTTGGCAACAAGGTTAAAATGAACACCGGTCATGTAAAAGGAAATGATTCCAAGCCTGTCTTTTTGATTTTCTGCCAGGATATGAAGTCCGGGGATGTTATCCAGTTCTCTGAAAGCTGTGGTTGTCAGTTCTGCTTCTCTCTTGTGGATGTTTTCAACCCCCATCTTATTTTTAACCTCAATGGCCAAAGCCGTTTTGATTGCCTGCAGGAATCCGGGTGTTCCCCCGTCTTCCCGAACTTCGATGTCGTCAATAAATTTATATTCACCCCATGGATTGGTCCATTCAACGGTTCCGCCGCCCGGTTGATCCGGACTTTGTATTTTGTACATCTTTTGGTCAAAAATCAATACACCCGAAGCACCGGGGCCACCCAAAAACTTATGGGGCGAAAAGTAGATTGCATCAAGCTTTTCCATCGGATCGGAGGGGTGCATGTTGATTGGGGTATAGGGGGCCGATGCGGCATAATCAATAAAACATACTCCGCCGTATTCATGCATGATCCGTGCCATTTCATGCACAGGGGTGCAGATACCTGTCACGTTAGAACATGCGGTAAAAGATCCGATTTTGATTTTGCGGTCCTTGTATTTTTCAAGCTGAAGACGTAGTTCTTTGGTGTTGATCATCAAATCTTTATCCGGCTTCAGGACCACTACTTCTGCACAGGTTTCATACCATGATGTTTGATTGGAATGATGCTCCATATGCGTCAAAAAGACAACCGGTTTTTCGTTTTCCTGAATACATTTTGAACCGGTCAGCTTGCCACATGACTTAAGACCCAGTATGCGCTGAAACTTGACAATTACGCCGGTCATGCCAAAGCCCGATGTCAGGATAACTTCATCCGGGCCTGCATTCACATGTTGTTTGATTAATTTATGTGCCAGGTGATAGGACTTGGTCATCAGGGTTCCCGTTTCACTGGTTTCGGTGTGTGTGTTTCCGACAAAGGGACCAAAGTTTTTTAACAAACTGTCTTCGATCGGTCGATATAATCTTCCACTGGCAATCCAGTCGGCATAGATGAGAGGCATTTCTCCGTAAGGGGTTTGAAAAATCACTTCATTCCCGACGGTGTTTTCCCTGAATATCTTAAAATGGTTTTGCATTTTTTTTAAAAAAAATTAACCCGTTAATGCGTTAGGTGAATGTATGTTAATATCTAAATGCTGTGACACAATTAAATAGCGCATTGTCCACAACAATTCAAATTAAAAGCTAATGTAGGAATTTCAATGGATTAGAAATAATGCGTGTTGAAATTTTATATGTCGGCACATATTTTCAGGCTTTCGATTTCCAGAGAGCCTCCTTCAACCGTGAAACTTATCCAATTATTGTCGAACCGGTACCATCGATCCTGGTTGACAACTTTAATGACGTAATCGAGATACTGTCCACCCTTGAGAAAATTCCGGTAAATGATTCCTCCGTTCTTCTGGCTATCCTGTCCGTAATTGATGTATAATCTTGGAGCGCCGGCTGCACTGTTCCTAACCCGGAGGACAAAGTAATGATTTGCCCTTTTGGGGTTTTCAATGGCCTTAAAGGGCAGTTTAACCTCTTTTCCTTCGGATACCAGTGGAGAAGAAGGAGCCAATGTCAGAATTAGTTTATGATCCATGTAGTTGACAATTCTTTTCATCTGATTTCCTGAAAGCGTATCTCCGATTTTGGCCTTTGAGGCTTTTAGGTAATCATCCATTGCGATATCCCAGTTTTTGGCTTTATAAGCTTTATCGGCTTCGGTGATATCCCCATCGTATTCAACCTTATATTGCGCTTCCAGTTCTTTGATTTTTGCATTCAGCTCGGTCATTTTTTGTTTGGGGTAACTTTCACCGGGCTCGATTTCCGAGGCTTTACTGAATGTCTGGTAGGCTCCCTGATAGTCTTCCTGATTGAGCAAAGATTCTGCAAGAACGAGGGTCTCTTTGTACTTTTTCAGGTTTTCGCTTTCTGCTATGGCTTCAATTTTGCTGATCTCAAGTAGTTTTTCCTGGGGGTACTTGTCATCCGGTTTTAAGTTGCGAGCCTGTTCGTAGCTTTTCCTGGCTTCAGCAAGGTTGTTGTCATGTAAAAATTGATCGGCCCTGGTGATGATCTCCTTGAAGTCTTTTTCGATGCCTTGCTCAACTTTTAATTCATCACGAAGAGAAGCAAGCCTGTTAGTGACCACTGCATCGTCCGGTTTAAGCAGTGTAGCCTGTTCATAATAAGTTACGGCCTGTTGTATGTTTTTCAGGGTAACCGCTTTTTCTGCAGCAAGGAGGAGGTCGTTATATGTTTTTTGATTTTTCTTTTGCTTGTCGAGCAATGAGAGTGAATTGACCAGCTTGGTTTTGATTGATTTATCATTGGGCTTTAATACCAGGGCGGCCTGGTAACGTTGAGAAGCGTTATCGTAGTCTTGGGCAGCCATAAACTCTTCGGCCTGACTTAATGCCGTTTGGAGTGGGGTAGGCGTTGCCGGAACGGGTTCTGATACAGGCTTATTTACCGGTGCATTTATCGCCTGATTCGTGTTGGACTTTTGTTTGGCTGTTTCAGACTTGACGGGATTGGCTTTGGAGACAGGGGGGGCTATCTCTGGTTTGGCAACTTCTTTGTTAGGATTGGCTTTATCGCTTTCCGGCACTGGCACCCCTGTTCCGGGCAGCAAAGTTGAGATGGCTGCAAGCCTCTCCCTGATAAATTCCGATTCAGGTTTGAGTTCAAGGGAATGCTTGTATTCAATTTGGGCTAAACTATAACTTCCGGATTGAAAGTACTTTTCGGCATTGACAAGGCTGGCTTCGAAGAGCGAATCGGTCTGATGCTGAGCGGTAGCCTTACGGTCTATCTCTGCCAGTTTTAACCTGGGATATTCATCCGAAGGATTTAACGTAACAGCCTTTTGGTAATCCAGCCGTGCAAAAGCAACATCTCCAACCTTAAGATACAGATCAGCCTCTTCGATGAGCTGCTTATACGTTACATTATCTTGAGCCCAAAGCCCTTTACAGGCAATGATTGCCATTAAAAGAAAAATGACTTTTAAACCCAACTTCATATAAGATGTATTTCACGTATAATTATAAACTCAAATCTGCGATAAAAGTTTAGATCCATCGATAATGCCATCCTTGATGATCAGCCTGCGGTCTGCCATTTCGGCCAGTTCTTCGTTATGGGTGACGATGACAAAGGTTTGATGAAACTCTTCCCGTAGACTGAAAAAGAGCTTGTGCAGTTCCTTGGCATTGACAGAGTCAAGGTTGCCGGAGGGCTCATCGGCAAGGACCACGGCAGGTTTATTGATGAGTGCTCTGGCGACAGCAACGCGTTGTTGCTCGCCGCCTGAAAGTGCCGATGGCTTATGTTCCATTCGATTGGCCAGTCCGAGTGTGATCAGGAGTTTCTTTGCCCGGTTTTCGGCTTCCCGTTTCCCGACTCCGGCGATGAAGGCCGGTATGCAGACATTCTCCAATGCCGTAAATTCAGGAAGCAAATGATGAAACTGAAAAACAAAGCCGATATTTTTGTTGCGGAAGGAGGAGAGTTTACGATCGGACAGGCTGGAGGTATCGATGCCTGCTATCTGAAGCTTACCCGAGTCCAGTTTGTCGAGGGTGCCCATGATATGAAGCAGGGTGCTTTTTCCGGCACCTGAAGCACCAACAATTGATACAATTTCCCCGTGTGAAATCGTGAGTGATATCCCTTTAAGCACTTTGAGTGCTCCATATGATTTATGGATGTCGTTTGCAATAATCATGATCCAAAGTTAATAAAAAGCCTGTATTCAAAAACCGTTATTTTCTCCCTCTGCAGTAATCACGGTATAGATTTTCCGGTTATTGGTTTTGTAAAAGGAAAAAATGTTATGTTTGAACAAAATTACCCTTTTCTGCATTTGATAGTTAATTTCAAAAAGAGATATTATGAATCTTCATGAATACCAGGCTAAAGAAATTCTAAAAAAATATGGAGTTCTTGTCGGTGAAGGGATTGTTGCAGCGACGGCTGACGAAGCGGTCGAGGCGGCTCAAAAGATCAATGCTATCAGTGGATCACAGGCTTGGGTCGTTAAGGCACAGATTCATGCCGGCGGACGTGGTAAAGGGGGGGGCGTAAAGTTTGCTACAACGCTGGATGACGTTCATGAAAAGGCATCGCAGGTTCTGGGAATGCATCTTGTTACGCCTCAAACCGGCGCAGATGGCAAATTGGTCCGTAAGGTTCTCATTCAGGAAGATGCTTATTATGAGGGTCCCAGCGTGAGAAAAGAATTTTATTTCAGCATATTGCTCGACCGGGCAACGAGCCGGCTCATGTTCATGTATTCGCCAAAGGGAGGAGTGGATATTGAAGAGGTTGCCGAACATAATCCGGAACAGATATTTGTTGAACACGTCGATCCCACCACGGGCTTAAAAGATTTTCAATGCCGTAAGATTGCCAATAATTATGGCCTGTCGGGAACGGCTTTTCACAATATGGTAAAATTCATCCGTTCCATTTACAATGCCTATATCGGATCGGATGCTACCCTCATTGAAATAAATCCCTTGCTTAAGGCTTCTGATGACCGGATATTGGCCATCGATGCAAAAGTCAATCTGGATAACAATGCACTCTACCGTCATCCTGACCTTGCGGCATTACGGGACATCGATGAAGAAGATCCTACCGAAGTAGAGGCGGGTAATTATAACTTGAGTTATGTCAAGATGAACGGAAATGTGGGCTGTATGGTAAATGGGGCCGGACTTGCAATGGCAACCATGGACATTATCAAGCTATCGGGTGGCGATCCGGCTAACTTTTTGGATGTCGGGGGCTCAGCAAATGCGCAACGCGTTGAACAAGGTTTTCGGATCATTCTTTC
>JAUZOX010000107.1 GCA_030706265.1 Bacteroidota bacterium
GACAAATGTTCCGATATAGCCAAGTTTATAGCTGATGCTGATTACGCCATCTTTTTTATCTGCTTCATGCTGATAAATCTGTGTCAATGGGTAGATGCTGCCTATAAAAAGACTGGCAACGCTCATGCAAATGATGTTGTTTACGGTGAAGAACTGCGCTAAAGGGGTATTTGTTATGGCTGAAGCAGTCATCAGGTAAACAAAAGCACCCTGGAAAATGAAGACCGTTAAAAAACCAATGACAGCATATTTTTTTAATCTCAGCTTCCGGTAACTATAGGCACGAGAGACAAGAATGAATATCAAAACCAGAAGGGAAAAGTAAACCGAAACGAAGAGGGCTGTAACAACACCTGCAATATCCATCTCAAGGGTGACATAAAAGAGGTTCTTGTTGACTTTAGGGGGATGCTTCATACTGCCAATACTGGTTTCATCCTTGTCCTGGTAACTGTTATAACCATTGCTTGAAGGGAAAATCAGCAGATGTAAGATAGCAAAAGCAATGATGGTGTGGTTCCAGTCGACAGGATTTGACTGACTTAAGGCAAATAGGAAAACCGGTAACAAGAAGAATGAAAACGGCAATCTAAGATGCTTGAACGTGCTGTTATTTAAAATATTAGCAAAGTAGATTTTTTTCATTTCTACGGATAAAGCTATCAGTAAATAATTGAATTTGAAATGCTAAGCTATTATATTATAACAAAGTATTTGAGTTATTGTTTTCATTTGATACCTGGTTCTAATTTATTTCAGCTATATATGAAAATTAACGGAGACCCGTTTTACTATTCACCTGAATATAATATGTCTGTAGCTCAACAGCATTAAAAAGTTTATTTTGAGGATTGCTTTTTTATAAAGAGACACTATTATTGTACTGAAACACAAAACAGTTAAGGGGGAGTAGTTACAATAGTAAGGTCAACATACCAGTAAGAAATCACCTGGCTTTGCATCCCAAAATATCAGGAAACGAGACTTTTAACATAATTCAGGGTTTATCGGGATTGTGTTAAAGGTCTTTTTTTACAGAAAACAATAATTTTTAAAGAGGACATCTTAATGATAGATTTTTTTGAAACCAGAGAAGAATAAATTAGCCGACTCAATACAAGTTCATCTGTAGGATTGACAAATCAAGAAGCGGCACAAAAGAAAACTCTATATGGTAGAAACACACTCACAAAAGAAAAGACAGAATCATTAGCAAAGCGGATTTAGGGAGCAACTGAAAAGTAAGCTCTGGTGTAATATCGAAACATCTAAAAGATCCTCAAAACCTGGCGTGAACCTGGCGTAAAACAAAAAACCACTTACCGTTTTATCTGTAAGTGGTTGATCTTTTGGGTGGTCCCACCTGGGCTTGAACCAGGGACCTACTGATTATGAGTGTTATAAATCGAGTTTCTGGTGATTCTACTGGTTTGTATACCTTTTCATTTTCAGTTATTTCTCTTTTTCGTTTATCATAGATTATCACTGATTTGACCAAAACCTAGCGTAAAACCTAGCGTGTTTTTTAAAGTAGGAAGGAATTGATTTTAAATGTTCTTTGCTTTCAAACAGGCTAAGTAATATTCGATAATGAGAGAATTGGTGTGGCCAAGCATATCACAAATTTCATCCCTTGGTTCATCATACACTTTTTTATATCGGAAAGTCATACAAGGGGTTTCGTTTGGAGTTCGTTTCTTCATCGAGCAAAGAAAATTATTTTTACCAATCATTGAGTTAAGATACCAGTATCGTAAATATGTGTTATGTTAAAAAAATCAGGTTGTAAATAAGTCTTTCCTTCATTGAATGTTAAAAAGCAGTTGGACAGTTTAATGACCTCCGAATAGAATTGCTTTGATTCGTCCATAATATTATTTATACCTGATCTTGAATTAATATTTTGAATGGGTAAAAGCTATGTTCCAACCAAAATCATTTAGAATTAAATGAAGTTAGATCACCATTTCAGAGACGATTTCAGATCGGTTAAATTCTTTTGTAAATCAAAATACCCAAACATATACTATTTTAATGCAGGAAAATAACCTAAAAAATCTTGTCCCACGTGTCCCAAAATAGGCCAAATAAAAATATATGTGCGATTCATCCAAAAAAGAGGGGGGTTCATACAATAACTCGTGTATAATTGTAAATTTTTCAAATTTATGATATATCTTTAAAGCAGTTATTTATTATTTTATACTATAAACTTAAATCTTAAACAAATGAAGAAAGTATCAATTACAACTTTTTTAATTTTTCTATCATTGATTTTTGTTTTTAATTTTCAGTCGTGTAAACAAGAATCTTTAAAAGAGACATATGTAGCAACTATTGTTTCAAATTACAATTATCAAAAAGACACGCTTTTTGCCCCATTAAATGTAGCAGTCGAAATTGCATCAAATATTAATAAAAGCAATGTAGTTTCGAAAATAGTTGGAAAAACAAATATGAAATCTTTAAAACATCGCGGAAAAAAAACCGTTAAAAACTATTATACAATTACTGATAAAGAAAAGAAAAACCCATATTTTTATGTTGTTAATTATGATGGTGGAGGATATTCAATTATTTCTGCTGATAAAAGATTAATGCCGATTTTAGCTTATGGTGATAATGGGTATTTCAATGTTGATTCTTTACCATTTGGAGTGGCAAAATGGTTAGAAGCTAGTGCATCATTAATTCAATATTCACGTACAACAGGTCTTAAACAATCTTCAACAGTGGCATATCAATGGAGTAGTATGTCATGTGATCAGGATCTAGTATCATACCATAGTCCATCAGGAGGTTCTTTAAAAAGCACTCAATTCTATGAGTGTCCACCGCCACCACCACCTGCAAATTCAGAAACTACGGTTACAGTTGGACCACTTTTAAATACTACATGGTACCAAGATTGTAATTATAATTCGTACTGTCCAAATTTAAGTGGCGGCCCATGTGGTCACGCCTATACAGGATGTTCCACAACGGCCTTAGCTCAAGTAATGGCTTATTGGAAATACCCAACCACATATAATGGGAATACAATAAATTGGAATTCAATGTCGTTAACAACTGGGAATGATGAAGTTTCCAAACTAATGGGATACATTTTCCCGTTAGTCATAAGTAGCTATGACGCAGGTGGTTCATCATGTACAAATGACTACAACATTAGAGATGCTCTTGTGGACAATTTTCATTATAGTTCCGCTGCCTTAGCAGGATGGGTAAATTTAATAAAATACAATGGAGGTTATGATTATGATAAAGTGCGATCAAGTATTGCGAATCTACAACCAGTAATTTTGGGAGGATTTTCTTCGGACTGGTCCATTTTAGGGATTCCAATTGTAGATGATGGACATACATGGGTTTGCGATGGATATATGCAAACGACTTATTATACCAATGGTATAGAGTCTTCCCAATATTTGTTATTTCACATGAATTGGGGATGGGGTGGTTCTTATGATAATTGGTACTATTTTAATGATTGGAACAATCCGAATGGTGATTTTAAATATTATAATGACATGATTTACAATATTCATCCATAATAACTTACTTAATGTAAATGATTTTTTAAAATAAAATTATGAAAAAAATATTGATTGTTCTGATATCAGCCACATTATTAAATAGTTCATGCATTAAAGATAATGGTAAGAGCTTGACTGACAGTACTTATATGGAAATATCCTATCAAGACAAATCAGGAAATGATTTATTGAATTCACAAACCCAAGGGTATTTTGATGCCAGCAATATTCATGTTTTTAAAATGGTTGATGGCATAAAAAAAGAAGTTAACAGACCAATGGCTGATTATCCCCACGATTTTCTAATTTTCAAGGACGAAACTATAAATAGATACTATATAAGAGTATTCCTTGATAATCCAACTTACTTACAATTGAGCCAAAATACAATGGATACTTTGACATGTGAAATTTATAAATCTCATGGAAACAGAGGAATAAAGAATTTTTATTACAATGGAAAACTATACTGGGATGATGTAAGTAAACCTCAAAGGATAACTATAATTAAATAGTTAAGAAAAGAAGTCAACTAACTTTAGGGGAGTTTTGAGATTTTTGAAGGCTGAAACTATTAATAATTAGGGTTAGTGTTTTAAAGGGGCGAGTCAGAAAGGGAATTTTAGCTCAAATTGATTCCCCCTTTATTACTTCAATGAAAGAAAATCAAGAGGCGTTTATAGTCTCGGAGTGTTCTATGAGCGAGTGTGTTCGGGTAAAACTCTAAAGTTGTATTAAAGCTGAGCTTGGTCCCCAAAGAGCCGACTTACAGGGAGTTGGTTTCAAACCCCCTTATGCTGCATTTGTTGAGGGCCCGTGTAGTTAACGATATGAAAAAGGTCTTAATAAAAGGATCAGATATTGATTCAAGAGACGACTGAAAAGGAAAGGATAAATAAATGTCGTAATATCTTAAAATTCATTATAACCTAGCTTAAACCTGGCAGAAAACAAAAAACCACTTACCGTTTTATCTGTAAGTGGTTGATTTATTGGGTGGTCCCACCTGGGCTTGAACCAGGGACCTACTGATTATGAGTCAGTTGCTCTAACCAACTGAGCTATAGGACCAAGACATTGCTGTCTTATGTGAATGCAAAAATACAAAAAAATCGAAGATTCCTATTATCTAAAGTGTGGATTTTAGTGTTTATCCTATATTATTTAAAATTCCGTGGTTTGATGCTATTGTGTTAATTTATTGCAAATACCGGCATTGAATTTCCAATCCGGTATCCCCTCAATCGGGGAATTGCATTAAAAACCATAACTTTGCAAAATAAGGATAAAGGTTATTTATGATTAAGAATTTGATTTTTGACTTTGGCGGTGTGATCATTAACATCGATCCCAGACAAGCAGGCCGGACATTAAAGGAAATGGGCGTGAAGGACATGGAACAGCTCCACCAAAAAATCCTTGCCAAAGGTTTATATCTTGATTTGGAGAAAGGGCTGATCACTCCTTCTGCGTTCCGGAAGGGGATAAAGGAACTTGCCGATATTCCACTCACCGATACACAAATAGACAGGGCGTGGAATTCCATTATTGTCGACTTGCCGAAACCAAGGTTTGACCTGATCAGGCAACTGAAGCAAAATTACAATGTCTATTTGTTGAGCAATACCAATGAAATCCATTATCAGTATTTCAACCGGTTTGCAATCGAAAACCTGGGGGTAAACAGCCTGGAGGATTTCTTTACCCAATGTTTCTTTTCGCACCGTATGAAATTACGCAAACCCGATCAGGAAATCTTCCTCAAAATGCTTGAAATTGCGAAAATCAATCCTTCCGAATCATTGTATATTGATGATATTCCGGAGAACGTACAGGCCGCCCGACAAGTAGGTCTTCATGGTATAGTGCACCATCCTGACGAAGAGGTGAGTCAGTACTTTGTGGATGGAAGGATCAAAGATTAGCTAAATTACCGCTATATTTACTTTTGGTGTTAACGCTAACAATGGATTCTTTAACCGGCATATAATCAGAAGACTATTCCCCTTTTATTCTCCTTTATTGGTACACTGACTGGTATTTGTCTGGTATTTAACGGGTAACTACTCCCTATTTAACTGGTTTCTAAGGGAGGGAGTAAATACCTGTCAAATAGGGAGTAGTTACCAGTCAAATACCAGTATGCCCCCAGATATTCCTGCCTTAAAGGGATAAAGAAGGAGGGTATTGGGGTAGTAATCTGAGGTTGTTTTCCGGTCATTGCCACCCCAAAGGGACACCTTGAACTTCGGGATAGGCTTCAATAATGTCTTAGTTGCGCTCCTGATTTTTATTCGGTGTTGTAAGAATCAGATTATCAGGTAAGTTTGTTATGCGTAAATAGTTTGATTGAAAAGGTCACATGGAGCCCGCATGGATACCCGGTTAATAGTTATTTGTCTATTTCAGGCATGCTCGTTTCGTCCTTTAACAGACGGTAGATGGTGGTTTTCCCAATCCCCAGTTTTGAAGCCACCTTTCTGACCTTGTTGTCGTATTTGTTCAGAAAATGATGGATAATGATTCTGTTGTAATCATCCAGCGTCATTTCGTCCGCCAATAATTCATCGATCGAATTGCCCGTCGCAAATGAAATATCATGGGCCTCGATGGTCAGGCCTTCCGACATCACGCAGGCAAGTTCAACCACGGCCTTCAATTCCCTTACATTTCCGGGATAGGAATGGCTTCTGAGTTTTTCTATGGCTTGCGCTGAAAGTGTTTTCTTTCCCAAACGGTTTTTCTTGCAGAAATCCTCGATAAAGGAAAGCGACAGCAGGATCACATCATTCGCACGGTCGCGCAAGGCAGGCATCTCGATAGAAAGTCCGAGGATGCGGTAATAAAGATCTTCACGGAAATTGCCCTTTTTCACTTCTTCCATTAAGTTGCGATGGGTGGCAACGATCAACCTGAAATTTAATTTGACAGGCTGGTTACTTCCGATGCGGGTGACCTCTTCTTCCTGAAGGACCCTTAACAGCTTGGACTGCATATTCAGATCCATATCCCCGATTTCGTCAAGGAAGATGGTGCCGTTGTTGGCTTCTTCAAATTTTCCGATCCTGCGTCCGTTGGCGCCGGTAAAAGCGCCTTTTTCATGTCCGAACAATTCGGCTTCTATCAGATCGTTGGGTATTGCCGTCACGTTAACGGCAATAAAAGGCCCTTTCTTTCTGGATGAGTTAAAGTGAATCGATTTGGCAACCAGCTCTTTCCCGGTACCGGTGTCGCCTTTGATGGAGACCGTGATATCGCTCATTATCGCCTTTTCCATCAATTTGAATACCTGATGAATGGCAGGACTCTCTCCTTTGATGATTTTATTGAATTCGTACTTTTTGCCGATTTCTTCCTGCAAAAAGGAGATCTGTTGTTTTAAGCTGAAGTGTTCGCGGATGTTTCTGGCTATATTCCACAACCGGTCTTTGGTGTCCTGGTCTTTGATCACATAATCATAGGCACCCTTTTTCAATAAATTGACGGCGGTCGAGACATCCTGCTGCCCGGATACGATGATGACGGGGATCTCTTTGTTAAATTCCTTAATGCGTTTTAGAATTTCCAGACCCGACATATCGGGCAGGTTATAATCCAGTGTAATGATGGCTGGATTCTTATATATGTTTTTCAACAAGCTGTTGCCATCTCTGAAGATCTCGGTTTCATAGTCAGGATTAAGTGAAAAATGATAAGCCAATATTTTGGCATAAATCAAGTCATCTTCAACTATAAAAATCTTGAATGGATCCACTGCGCAAACGGTTTAACGTGAGGTCGTGTAAATATACGACAAATGCTGCTAACGAAACATTTCCGATAGCAGCAAATTTAAATATTTTAAAATAAACTTTAGATGTAGACGGTTTCTATTTGATGCAATAAATCAAACAGCGCACCAGGGTCGAGCGTAGTGAGCAATTTAATTTTGAGGGGTTTGAAATCCTTCAGTCCTCTGAAATAACCGGAATAGTGTTTGCGCATTTCAACGATTCCGATATGTTCACCTTTCCATTCCATTGACCTTTGCAGATGCGTCCGGCAAAGTTCCACTCGTTCTTTTACCGACGGCTCCGGCAGGATGTCACCGGTTGCCAGGTAATGCTTGATGGATCTGAAAATGGCGGGGTTGCCGATTACGGCCCTCCCAATCATGATCCCATCTATGCCGTAACGGTTTTTCATCTCGATCGCTTTCTGCGGACCGTCGATGTCCCCATTGCCAATGACAGGGATGAACATCCGCGGATTGTTTTTCACCGCCCCGATCAGCGTCCAGTCGGCATCCCCCTTATACATC
>JAUZOX010000108.1 GCA_030706265.1 Bacteroidota bacterium
AACATGGTAAATTCATAGAAATCATTGTATTCCGTTGCTTTGAACCGTCCCTGCTTCAACTCAAACCTGCGGGCATAGATAATCTTGCGGTCTACAACCTTGACCGAACTGGTGTAATCGCCAAAGGGTGTATTGATAGTTTTACCCTCAGGCAGAAAATCAATCTTATAATTCGCCGGAACCTTATAGACCAGCGTGTCATAATCAATGGTCGAGCGTGGAATCATGAAATCGGTGGTCCTTGGGTTTGTCATTTTTTGGATCGCCCCAAGTGGATTAAGGATATTCAGGGGTAAAATCATGTAATTACCAGAAAACGAAGCGTAGTTTCGTGAAGTGGTCGACTCGTCTATGATGACGGTTGGGATTAGCTGCTTGTCGGAATTGATGGTGTAATTGTTTAATTGAAGCGAAGGAAGATCCGAATTTTTCAACATCCATTTTCGCTGCTCTTCCGGGGTTATGGTCAATAAATCGGAGATCTCGTCGTACTGAAGCCCCTTATATCTGGTACGGATGAAGCAATTGGCGGTGCCGTCGGGTGAAATATCGAATTCGGCATGGTTTACCTTGAGGTTGTCCGGGGGGGCATATCTGGAGGTATGAGCAAATATTCCTCCATCGCTCGTGATCAGCAACACATCCCGGTCATCGGTGAAGTCGCCCAGAAAACCAAACGGGATGGTCTGGTTGGTGCATTCAAGCCAGATGGTGTCGTTCCTAAAAGGGACACAAAGAATGGCATGATCGAATTGCTTGAAGTTGGGAAAGTCGTGGTAGATCGGTTCGATGTATCTGCCTGACGACACCAGGGCCGGAAAGGAGGCAACGCTAATCTGGCCGAGAAGTGCATGCATGTAGTTGCTCAATGCTTTGCAATCGCCATAACCCGTGCTTGAAACGGTCTGGGCCGGGTAAGGCTGGAGTCCCCCTATGCCCAGTTGGATGGAGACATAACGGGTGCGCTCCTGCATGTATGTGTATAGCTTTTTTATTTTTTGAAGCGTATCGGGAATATTTGAAAGCATTTCCTTGATTTTGGTTTTCTCTGCTTCATCCAGCTGATCGCGGCCGGCCCAGAGGTTATAAACCCACTTACCATAATCTGCCCAGTTATCGGCGTTACCGATGTGATTGTCATAAGCCAGCTGGACCGGCATCAGGCACACCAGCGGAACCTTTTCCCAGATACTGATGCCATAGGGTTCGTTTTCGCGGGCACAAGTTCTTTTATATTCCCAGGTTTCGGATACATTACCTGCTACATTAGTGATGGTTGATTTGCCCTCAAGGTTTATTTCTTTCTTCCTGAACTGCAGATTAGAGGGATGGCTAAAAGTAAACCGGGCATGTTCGACCGCTGAATTAAATCCTTCA
Organism: Bacteroidota bacterium; assembly: GCA_030706265.1. GTDB lineage: Bacteria > Bacteroidota > Bacteroidia > Bacteroidales > Cfx3-03 > Cfx3-03. The sequence goes on from JAUZOX010000108.1 coordinate 1,378, forward strand.
AACGGAGTCCAGTATTCGTATGAAATCATGTTGCTGCACGAGATCTCGTACTCGTATTCAATAGTATAAGGGTAGTCGCCATAGTAAGGCTTATAGGCATACCTCCTGACGTCGGTATACAGGGTTGCACCATCATAAGCGGGAATATCCATGATTTCCGATTGCTTGATTTTTTTGACCCGTTTACCATCTTTATCGTAGATGTTGGCTTGTCTGAACTGGACCTTCGAATTCTTATCGTAGTGGATCACCATGACCGCATCATTGACACCGTTCTGATCCAACACGGTGACGACTTTTTTGATTTTTTTTGTGCCGGTGTTTATGTTCATCATCTCGAGGTCTTCGATCGATTCACGGATCACGGAATGGGCATTCTGCTTTAAACTATCGGGGATCAAAGTAACAGCGTAATTTTGGGATAGCGCTGCCTTGAACAGGAAAGAGAAAAAGAGGATTATGATGAGTTGATGACGCATGGCTGTCTTTTTAATAAGTAATACAGCGTTTTTAACGTATTGAATTAAAAAACGCTGTCGTCTGGTTATGGTCTAAGATCAAGTGTTATACTTTTTTCAGGATAATCTTTTCAGAATGGACCTTCACGATCTGATTGTAAAATTCTTTCAGGTCATTGTATTCCTCCGGTAAAAACAGCACCTTGGTGATGTTGCATGAGTAAACGACAATCACCCTGTTATCCTGATTTTGAATAATGTACGACACCGCGATAGAATTATCGGGCAGTTTGAACCTGACCGGCTTGGGAACTGATTCCACCTGGTAGCCTTCGGGTATCGTGTATTCAAACACATAAGTCTCCGAGACCGGATAATTATAATTTACGGGATATTTACGATCTTCGAGCGTGTACTCATTCTTCAAAAGAGCTTCATAAAGCAAAGGGGTGAAAAGAAGCTTGTCTCCAATCATATCGACATGGTCGGTGATTTTGATGTTCATTGAATCGGACACCGGCTGATAGATGTCATTCCGGTTCGCAACCTGATAGCTATTGATGGTAAGCCCTTTATATTTCTCGTTTTCCTGGACCAGCTTGATGAATTCATCGTTATTCTTAACCTTTTTAAGCTGTTGCCGGTAATCTATGGCGGCATATCCATCGTATTTGGACTGGACTGTACCGGTGAATGAACCGTCAGTATTAAGTTTTAAGTAATAGGCCGTTCCTTCGGTGTATTTGGTATTGCTGACTATGGGAACCCAGTAGCCTTCTGCATTGTCGATGGCGCGGCCTTGTCCGTTGATATCGTTTGGCGGCAGGACCCCTATGGGACAAAGATCGCTGCTTGCATCGAGCAGTATAGTCTTTCCGTCAATGTCCACCTTGGCAAGCACAGAATTGAACCTGGCAATTCCAGGTGACATATCCAGGATAAAGCCATTGTCACGGGTACTGAACAATACAGGGGTTGCATTCAGTCCCGCCGATTTAAGCATGAGGGTCAACAGTAGATTGATTTCTGCTGAGTTGCCGGTGCGATCATTATAGGGTTTCTTTAAACCGTTCACTGCAAAGATCGCATAATGATCGTTCCACTTCATTCTGCGCTGGACATAACTGTAGATGGCGGCCGCCTTTTCCAAATCTGAAGTTTTGCCTTTACAGATCATTTTAACGGAATCACTGACAAAGCCACCCAATTTCAAGAGCCAGCCAAAATCCTGATCGTTTACCATTTTAGTGTTAATAGACGCCCATGATTCTGCAAAAGTTTGCCGCTCAAGGCTGCCGGTAATATGGAAACTGGCCAGTTCAAAATCAATCGATTGGAGGTAATTGTCTTCACAATCGATATTGGGTTCGGTTTTAAATGCTGGAACATCTTGTACCGCAAGCAGATGATCATTGGTTGTGGCCTGAACCATGGAGCTTTCTCTGACAGGGGCGCCACTACCGGGCGATGAATATTCGTCACGAAAATTTAAAGTAGTGAGTGATTTGTCTTCTTTATTGATCGTAAAAGCCAGGTATCCTTTGGTACTCAGGCGGTAATCAAAATACTCGGAAATATGAGTGTTGTATTGACTCCAGAGAGCGGGATAGGAGTATTGAAAATACCAACCCCGGAAATTATAAAGAAAATCAGAGTTGATAGTATATGAAATTTCGATGATAGAACCCTCTTTGATTTGAGGTAAAGCAAATTTTTTGGTGATATAGTTTTTTGAATTTTCCTCAAAGATGTTATCACTATTTAGTTTTGACTCGACTATTTTGCCATTTACGACATTGAATGTAGAGGCTTTTATCGAAGCCATCGATTCTTTTGCAAAACCGGTTTTAAAGAGCTTGACTTTAATATTGGCTAAGTCAAAAGCCGATTTCTTAAAGATCTTGATGCGGTAATGGCGGTTATAAACGATTTGAAAATTCCCATCGCCTTTGGTACCGATGGAACAGTCTCCATCATCGAACAATATCAAGGCACCCGCGGCGGTATCCTTATCATACCGGGTCAAACTTATTTCAGCGAGATCTATTTTTCCAAATTTTGGAGCTTTAAACTGACCATATGAAACAGAAAAAACAAAAAAGAAGATAAAACAAAATAGAAGTCTTCTCATCGTTGAAATGTTTTAAAGGGTTAATTACAATTTGTTTCTAATCTATAGAAAATAAGAGTATTTAAATATCTTTTAAAGGTAAAAAAGATTATTAAATATCATAACCATATAAAAAAAATATTTAATTCAGCTATCTTTTTGTCGTAAGCTAGGGTTGATACAAGGAAAACGGGACCGGTATTTTAAGCAAATAATGGGGGCTGCAGATCATGGAACGGGGAAACCCCAAAGGAAAAGTGTTTTAGATTAGCAATAACAAGAAATGATTTTTTCCGGCCGCCCCAGGAATCTACTTGATCTACTATCGGGATAATATCCAACTTTTATTCTCCTTTAATTCTACCCCCAATATTCCCTGAATTAAAGGGTTGTAGAAGGGGAGCTTTGGGGTAATCAGAAGCCCTTTTCGGTCATTGCCGACCGCATGCATTGCCATCATGCAAGGTCTAAAAACAAGGCGACAAAAGAAGGACAGATTTTAATCCGGCCGTTTAATTTCTAGTCCCTCCCCTACTGAGAATAGCCAAAAACATTTTGAAGAAAACACCAATGTAGCAACGGATAATGCTTCATGAAGCGACCAACATTTTGTAGGGATGGTCCTAGTGACCAACCGCATGTAAAGCGCACCTGATCGTCTGTTTAGGGCCTGTATTTAGGTTCCCCACCACCAAGCTGTCAAAGCAATTTTTCAAAAAGTTCCACAATTGGCTTTCCTCTACAAAGCTCCCCGCACCAAACTGGCTAGGGGGCTTTAACTGCGCAAATAACAACTAATCTCCAAACCTGCCAAATGCGCTGTTGGGGCCGTATGGATATTCAAAATGAATTTTTAATCAACTTCTTACATTGGCGAGGCCATTCGTAATTCTTTTTTTTATAATTTTGCACGATATTACAACCAGAAACTTAAGTATTAATCATCAACATTTTATGGCAACAACAGCTGATATTAGAAACGGATTATGCATCGAATTTAATAACGATTTATTCATTATCGTCGAATTCCAACACGTGAAACCAGGCAAAGGTAACGCCTTTGTCCGCACCAAAATGAAAAGCCTTAAGAGCGGCCGTACACTGGACAACACTTTCCCCGCCGGCGCAAAAATCGACATCGCACGTGTTGAACGCCGTCAATATCAATACCTCTACGCCGAAAACGACGGGTATAACTTCATGAACAACGAAACTTTTGAACAGGTGTTTATCGAAGCTGCATTGGTGAATGCGCCCCAGTTTCTGAAAGAAGGTCAGATTTGCGATATCATGTTCCATGCCGATACCGAGACACCCCTCTCATGCGAACTTCCTCCATTTGTCGTGATGGAGATCACTTACTGCGAAACTGGCATCAAGGGCGATACGGCTACCCGTACCCTCAAACCCGCCACCGTCGAAACGGGAGCTACGGTTTATGTCCCCCTCTTTGTGAACCAGGGCGAAAAAATCAAGATCGATACCCGCACCGGGGAATACTCCGAACGGGTTAAATAATCCCTTATAACACCCATCATGCAACTCAAACCAGCATTCACACTCAAACAGATAGCCGACCTCATCCACGCAGGGTTTTCGGGCGACCCCGATTTCCTGATCACCGGCCTGAATGAGATACACATGGTACAAAGAGGCGACCTTACGTTTGTCGACCATCCCAAATACTACGCCAAGGCGTTGAACTCGAACGCGACCACCATTATCATCAACAAGGAGGTGGAGTGCCCCGAAGGCAAGGCATTGTTATTCCACGACGATCCTTTCGCGGCTTATGTTTCGCTGGTCAAACGTTTTCGTCCCTTTGAAGCTTCCCAAAACATGATCAGCCCCTCGGCCCAAATCGGAGAAGGCACCGTGATCCAACCGGGCACTTTCATCGGCAACCATGTCAGCATCGGGAAGAATTGCCTGATACATGCTAACGTGAGCATTTACGACCACACGGTGATCGGGAACAATGTCATCATCCAGTCGGGCTCCGTGATCGGGGCCGACGCCTATTACTTCCAGCGCAAGCCCGAGGGCTACCGTAAGCTGGAATCGTGCGGCAGGGCCGTTATCGAGGATAACGTGGAGATCGGAGCCATGTGCTGCATCGACAAGGGGGTATCGGGCGATACCACCATCAGCTTCGGAACCAAGACCGACAACCATGTCCAGGTCGGTCACGACACCTATATCGGCCGCCATTGCCTGATCGGTTCACACTCTGCCATAGCCGGGGTGACCCGCATCGAAGACGACGTCATCCTTTGGGGAAAGGTGGCGGTGAACAAGGACCTGGTGATCGGAAAAGGTGCGGTAATACTGGCTCTTGCTGCCGTCGACAAGAGCCTGGAAGGGGGCAAGGCTTACTTTGGCCAGCCCGCCGTGGAGGCCCGCAGGGCCTGGAGGGAACTTGCAGCCCTCAGGAAACTACCAGAAATCATTGAAAAACTGAGATAATACGGATCTGGATTGAAAAAAGGGAATGTTTTTTCCCTGCCTGAGCAGCGGCATTCTCTTTTCGAAATTGTTTATCCATATTTTAATAAAAATGTCGCATTACTCTTCATTATTATTATTTTTGTCCACAATTAAAAACCTATTGTCATGTTAAATACTGTAATGGCTTTTCTTCCTGAAGGTGGAAGTTTGATTATAATCCTGATCGTGGTAATTCTCATCTTTGGCGGTAAGAAAATACCTGAAGTTATGCAGGGTCTGGGCAAAGGCATCCGTAGTTTCAAAGAAGGGATGAACGGAACAGATGAGCAAAAGAAAGACGAGAACACCAAAGAAAAAGAACTCGAAAAATAATTACTCTTTGCGGTAAGCACGTCTTACGCGAAGGAGGTACCTGTTTTTATTATTTCGCCCGGTTGTTGCGGCCTCAAAGCTACACCGGGCGAATGTTTTGGTTTATGAAAGCCCACCAATGTTTTATGGGGGCAGCGGGTGTTTATAATAAAGGCCGGATGTTTAACCGTAAGGTTTTAACTCCACCAACCAAATTGCATTAAATATCATACTTAAGGATGGCACCGGATACCGGCGCCATTTTTTTTCAGTGGCCGGCCAATTTTCTTCACCAACAGTATATATCTTTAGAAATATGCGCCGGTGCCGTCGCCTTAGGACCTACCCGCTCCTCCCCCGCTCTGCGATATTTTTTAAAAAGAGTTTGAACCCTTTAGTTGCCCGTGTGTTTATTTGGTCATAGAGCAAATCCATGCTGCAAGGCACGGAGTTTCTTTATTTCACTATTTGGCTCATTAAACATATAAGACATGGACAACCCGATTAGAATTTTGCACCTGGAAGATAATTCATACGATGCAACCCTTGTCGCCATCGAACTCAAAAAGGAATATTTTTCAGTTGACATTAAAGTCGCAGCCAACCACAAAGATTTTGAAGAGTTATTGAACACTTACAGTTTTGATGTCGTACTGGCCGATAACAATATACCCAATTACAACGGGATAGATGCCCTGCAGTATTCAAAAGCCAATTTTCCGGAGATGCCTTTCATTTTCGTTTCGGGGACGCTAGGGGAAGACAAAGCCATCCTGGCCATGCGATACGGGGCAGCCGATTTCGTGGATAAAAACCATATTGAAAAGCTGGGTTATGCTTTGCGAAGGGTGCTGAACGAGGCCAATGCCAAGAAACAGCTTGTTTCGCTTAATGATGCGATCGTCGAAAGCGAAGAACGATTGCGTTATGTGGTAAAGGCATCGAGGGAGATGGTATGGGACATGGACGTGACCACCGGAACGGTCAATTGGAATACCGGCGGGGAAAACCTCTTCGGATACTTTCC
>JAUZOX010000109.1 GCA_030706265.1 Bacteroidota bacterium
AATGTTTCGCTTTTTTTAAGTAAGACACAAGAAAATGATTAGTAAAATATAGAGAGACATGTACGATACAGGAAAGAGAAACTAACGAAAATATTACGAGACATCGTTAAGTAATATACACATTATATAACGGTTATATACCAATATCCCCTAACTTGAACTAATAAATGTTGACAAGGCATCCAAAATGGTTCTCTCTTTTTTTATTGCACTTTATTTTGGAGTAAAGATGGATAAAGAGGTGCAATAAGAATAATATATTGTGTATATTTTTCACAATGAGTCACATGGTATTCCAAAACTTAGGGATTGAAACGGCGTGGAAGAATTTGTTGTCCATCGCATGATTGGAAGAGGTCAGGTGTTTCTTTTTCCTTTTTTTAGCCATCATAGAAGAGCGGTGGTATACCGGCCGGATATTTTTAATGTGAGTCGCAGTATCATTTGGTGTTGGTTTGACAACCGGCCTTAAGTATTGATTTGGTTGCAAACCATACAGATTAATAGTCCAGGTTAAAGCTTGCGCCTAAACTTGAACTATAAACCGGCCATACTTAGACCAAATGGGTATTATAATTACTTGACAAAATGTTTGCGCCAAACAATTTTCGGATTCTTGTTCGATCTTTATCTCCTCTTTATCGAAAGATCTTTACTTTGATCCAGACAATATTCGATCATTCTTCTCTGTGATGGTCGATCATTTCCACCTTCTTTACGACAAATCAATCAAATTCAGAAATAATCAAAATTGTATTGCAGGTGTCACAGATCGGGGAATGACCTTTTTATTGTGATCCCAAGAGCCATTTTAAAAATAATTGTGCGGTTCATCCAAAATAATAGGGGGTTCATACAATAACTCGGAGGTACACTTGACTTTCTTCAAAATAAAACTAGACATTTACGAAGTGGAGTCCAGATCCCACTTTTAAAAAACGGGGCGAAACCGAAAAACCTTATGAGTAGGTAAACACAAAAAATAAGTAAAAATGATTTCAGACGTTAGAGAAAAAGGAAGTTACCTCGAAGTTTATGATGAGAAAAGCAATAGAATATCACGAATGCTCGCAGGAAAACTAGAACTAGCCGCAGTTACCGGAAGTTTTTTTGTTGTTATGCATGATCCATATATTGAAGTTTATGACGAAGATTGTAAAAGAATTTCACGGATGCTTCAAGGTCATATGACTATTAGAAGTGCAGCTGGTAAAACTTTCACTGTTAACCATGGAAGTTATATTGAAGTCTATGATGAAAACTGCGAACGTATTAGTCGTAAGAACGCCTAATTCATACACTAAAAATAAAAGTGATCTACATCAATCATAAAAACATATCATGAATCAAGAAACATTTATTCAAAAAAGAAATCTCTGGTTAGAAGAAGTATGCAACCAATGTCATGAATATGCCTTAAAATTTGATAAAGATTTTTTAGTATTTCAAACTCCATGTAATAATTATAACCCAGAATTATTGATAATCGGCATTAACCCTGGGGGAGATACAACATATTCTGAGATATTAAACAGGAAAGGTTATAGTAAAAAATCTCCATCTGACCTTGCGTATGATGTAAATACATTAACAACCAAGCCATATTGGGAATCTGATAAGGATGGCAAAAAACTATCTAAAGGCGCAGATGTGATGCGTAACAGATTAGGCAGAATTTTCAATACCGAAAATGGTCTGAAAGAAACGTTAGAAAAAACGGTTATGATGAATATGTATTATCTAAATACTCCTACTGAAAAAGATTTAACTGAAATCTCAAACGAAGCAAAACAATACTGTGTGAAGAAAACAATTGAGTTCATTGAAATATTAAACCCTAAAAACATACTTTTCCTTACAAGTAAGAAATGGAACTTAAATGCTTGCAATGTAACAGATGTAAAGAAGTTTGAAAATTTTGTAAAAGCAGGACAATTAAACAACCGAAAAGTTTACGCAATACCACATTACGCATCCAGACTTGGAGCTTATTCAACAACTAACGCTAACTTAATTGCTAAAACATTAAAAAATATATTAGTATCTTGATTCGGTTCTTTGATTGAGAGAAATTAATTCCGAAAGTTAATAACAATGTCTTAAATTTATTTTTTTATTTGATTCAGTTGTTCTTCTGTAAGTTTAACCTCTGATAGGTAAACTCCACTTAAGGAAGCACCTTTGAGATTTGCAATTGTTAAGTCGGCATCAGATAAGTCAGCATCTGAAAGCCTAGCAAATGTTAGATTAGCATCTGATAGGTTGGCTCCTGATAAATTCGCTCCTGTAAGGTTTGTTTTTGTCATGTTTGCCCCTGCAAGACATGCTCGTATTAAGTCGGCTGCTGAAAAATCAGCTCTCATTAGGTTTGTATCTGCTAAATTTGCTGCCAAAAGGTTAGCGCCTCGGATGTAAGCTCCTTCAAGTACAGCTTTTGTTAGATTGGTTTCTACTAAATTAGCCCCGATAAGGTCAACTCCTGATAGGTCTGCTTTTGATATTTCTGCTCCTGCTAAGTTAGCTCCTTTAAGTTTAGCCATTACCAGATTGGCATCTTTTAGGTTCGCATTTTTTAAAATAGCATCTTTTAGAAAAGCTTTTTTTAAGTTGGCTCTGGTTAGATTTGCTCCGGTTAGATTAGCATCTATCAAATTAGCTCCTGATAAATTGGCGTCGGTTAAGTCAGCAAACGATAGATTAACTCCTTCTAAATTTGCACCTGATAATTTAGCCCCTACCAAGTACATTTTATTAAAATTTCCTTTTGTATTTTCTGTTTCACCAGTTGTTTTTTTCCGTAAATATTCGAGTACATTTTCTATATCTGTCATATCTTTTTCTTTTTAATATTGAATATTACAATGAAACAGAGCTACCAAATTGTCTTAACCCCTTTATTTTTGGACAGATTTTACTAAAAGGTTTTGGATCTTTCCAGACTATAAAAATAAAAGGAATTAGATTATCATCCAATTCCTTTTAAATACTATTTGGCGCAAAATCGGTGTAAAAAACTTATTACACACTGATTACCATTACACCTTGGTCGGGATGACAGGATTCGAACCTGCGACCTCGTCGTCCCGAACGACGCACGCTACCAGGCTGCGCTACATCCCGAAACATGCCTTGCGGCAATATTTCCTTGCTGCAAAGGTAGGAATATTTTTTTTAGGAACATTTATTTTTTGGAGTTCTCTTAGATCAATTGTTGCTTATCGTAACAGATGAGCATCATCAACTTCAAATGCAAGCTTTATGCATCCTTTGTTTCAACATGAATATTGATGCTGATATCTGAAATTCTTGACTTTATGAGTTCCTCTATCTCGTCGCATTTTTGGTGCACTTCTTTCAAGGGGACGTCACCGGGCATTTCAAGATGAAACTCAATGAATCGTTGTTTGCCCGATTGTCTTGATTTCAGGTCGTGAAAGGCGTAATTGCTTTCACGTATGCATTTCTCGACTATCTTCAGCTCCCTGGAAGATATCGCGGTATCGAGCAGAGGTTTGTATGCGCGGTTTAACAGGTCGTAGGATTCCTTGAGAATGAGCATGGCAACCAGGATGGCGGCAATGGGGTCGATGATCCTGATCCCCGTCAGATAGATTAAGATCAGGCCGACGGCCACGCCAGCAGAGGTATAAACATCGGTTTTTAAATGAAGTGCATCGGCCTCGAGCGCGATTGACTCGGTCTTCTTTGCAACACGGTAAAGATGTCTGGAAACAAAGAAGTTGGATATGGCAGAGACTGACATGACGATGATGCCAATGCCGGTATTATCCAAGGGCTCTCCGTTAAAGAGCTTGAGGATGGCTTTATAGATGATCCAGACCGCTGCTATGAAGATAAGCATGGCTTCGATAACTCCCGATACATTTTCGAATTTCCCATGGCCATAGGGGTGTTCCTCGTCGGCCGGATTGTCGGATATCCTGACGGCAAAAAAAGCAATTAAAGCAGCCAGCAAATCCATCAGAGAATGGATTGCCTCCGAGATGATACTGACTGAGCCGCTCAATATGCCTGCAATAAATTTCATAATGATCAAAGAGCAATTTGACATTATTGAAATGCTTGCAGCGCTTGTTTTAGGGGTCATGGTTGCTGATTTATGACGATTAGTTGCAAAGTTAAATAAAGAATAAGAGGAAAAGGTCAAAGAATATAATTATGAAGATTTTAATCTCTTAAAATAATAACTGTCTGATGCTAAAAAATGGATGATACCAGACCACAAACTTATATAATAATCTGATTCATACATCCACCGAATAAAAATCAAGATCGCCCCCAAAGACATTGTTGAAGCCGAATATGAAGTTCGAGGTGCCTAATACGGTTATCAGCAAAAGGATTTATAGAGGAGATATTTAAGAATTACTTAGTACTTTCGCAATGTGTTGACTGCAGAAGGTTTATGACAGCACGATTCCAAACACTTTGTGCCATAAGAATTCAATCTTAACAAAATGATGATGAACAAAAAAGCGCTACTCTTCTTTTTTTTGATTTTTAACACGGTTTTACTTTTTGCACAGAAACCGGATCCTTATAAACCGGACTTTGGAAAACCCAAAGTAATTAAAGGGATGAAACTATCGTGGAATGAGGAGTTTAATTACAATGGGAAGCCCGATTCAACGTGCTGGAGCTATGAAAAAGGGTTTGAAAGGAATCAGGAGCTTCAATGGTACCAACCTGCGAATGCGGTTTGCAAGGATGGGGTGCTGCTCATTGAGGGGCGCAAAGAGCAATTCGATAACCCTAATTACGACTCGACCAGTACCAACTGGAAGAAAAACAGGAAAAGGGTCTATTATACTTCGGCCAGCATAAACACGCGGGGGAAAAAGCAATGGCTCTATGGCCGGTTTGAAATCCGGGCCCGGATAGATACGGCAATGGGCGCATGGCCTGCCATATGGACATTGGGAACGGTTCATCCATGGCCTTCCAACGGCGAGATCGATTTAATGGAGTTTTACAGGGTGAAGAATGTACCTACCATCCTTGCCAATGTTGCCTGGGGAACCAACCAGCGTTCAGTGGCAAAGTGGGATACCCAAAGAAGGCCGCTAACAGAGTTTACCTCCAAAGATCCCAACTGGGTAAAGAAATTCCATGTTTGGAGAATGGATTGGACCCGGGACTCGATTAACCTGTATCTGGATGACGTGTGTCTGAATGCCTGCCCGCTGAGTCAGACCATCAATGCCGATGGCACGAATCCGTTTAACAATCCGGAGTATATCTTGCTCAACCTTGCCCTTGGCATGAATGGAGGCGACCCTGAGAAATCCACTTTTCCGATTAAATATGAAGTTGATTGGGTCAGGGTTTACCAGACTGAAAATGCTTATTAGGAAAGCAGATAGTGTCGCAGTAACTGGGTGATAAACATTAACTTTTCTTTAACCGGAATATGGAGGTATCTTCAATTTGATAAATAAATTTTGCACTACATTTGGGTTCCCATTATACTAAATGTGATATGATATAAACTTTAAAATTTGATTTTTTCAACATGTAATGCTATCATTTAAATATTTCCGGTCCGTTATTTAAGAAAATGTAAATATCATGACATACTCTCGTTTACTATTTAGTGCAATCCTTGTTTTTCTATTTGCAGTTTATCTTCCTGCGGAATTACAGGCTCAAGAGTTTACAGACAGGTCTAAAGCAGAATTTAAAACCCCGCCTGCCTCCGCGATGCCCAGGGCTTGGTGGCACTGGACAAACAGCAACGTCACCAAAGACGGGATCACCAAAGACCTGGAATGGATGAAACGGGTCGGCATAGCCGGCATGCATTTGTCCGATGTTGCCTCAGGAAATGGCCAAACCGTGCCCACCAAGATTCTTTTTTGGTCACCCGAATGGTTCGATGCCGTTAAATTTTCTGCATCGGAAGCAGAACGCCTCGGATTGGAGATGTCGATATTCAGTTCGGCAGGATGGAGCCTTACCGGCGGGCCATGGGTAAAGCCTGAAGAGGCCATGAAGAAGCTGGTCTGGAGCGAGATCACCGTTAATGGAGGAAAGCCTTACACGGGTAAACTTCCACAGCCCCCATCGAACATAGGCCCCATCCGTAATCTGCAGGCGGGAGGCCGGACCACAAATGTGCCCGGATATTATGGAGACTGTGCTGTAGTTGCTTTTCGGACTCCCTCTGATGAATCGGATGTGAAAGAGAGCCATCCCGTCGTCACCTCCAATGCCGGTACGATAAATGCAGCTCCCTTGCTGGACGATGACCTGAATACTTCGATGACTTTAAGTGCTGCCGGGAAACCCGGACCGGTATGGATCCAGTTTTCATTTGAAAAACCATTCTCAGCCAGGGCCATTACCATTGCAGGCCGCCAGGGCATTCCTTTTGGAAGGGTGATGGCAAGCACCGATGGCATTCATTTCCAGACGCTGGCTGAGATGCCGGGTAAACAGGGTTACAGGGGGGGGACGGTCAGAACTTATTCATTCCCTGAGGTCTCCGCAAAATATTACCGGGTCGAAATGACGAATGCACCCCTCAAACCTGCCGATGTTATTTCACAGGCAACCACGCCGGTAGACACGGCATTCCAGTTGAGCGAACTGAAGCTATATTCCGGACCGCGTGTTAATCGTTGGGAAGACAAGGCCGGCTTTAATTTTATGTTTGAATATGAATCGGAATCGACTCCTGAGGTAGCTGCCGGTGATGTCATTAAAACTTCGGACATCGTGGATCTTACCTCAAAGATGAGTCCGGATGGAACCTTGAACTGGAATGTTCCGGAAGGCAAATGGACCATTATGCGCTTCGGCTATTCACTGACCGGCTCCAAGAACCGTCCGGCTGTTCCTTCAGGACTGGGATATGAAGTAGACAAGCTCAGTAAAAAACATACCGAATCCTATATCCGCCAATATACTGAACCCATCCAGAAGTCGTTGGGCGACCTTTACGGCAAAAGCCTGCAGTATGTCATGATGGACAGTTGGGAAGCCGGCATCCAGAACTGGACAGACGAGATGCAAGCGGAATTTTTAAAGCGAAGAGGATATGACATTACACCTTTTCTGCCGGTACTGGCAGGACGCGTCGTTCAGAATGCCGGAGTAAGCGATCGGTTCCTCTGGGATTTCAGACGTACGCTGGTTGATATGTTTGCGGAAAACCATTATGGAACGATAACCGATTTCCTGCACAAGCAAGGATTAAAGACATATGCGGAAGCAGGTGGGGTATCTCTGGAATCCATCGAAGATGCCTTATTGAATAAAAAATATGTGGATATTCCGATGGGCGAATTCTGGGTTAAGGATTTGCATCCATCTTCCATGTATTATGAAGACGTTCGCGGTGCTGCTTCTGCCGCTCACATTTATGGTAAAGGCATTGCCGGAGCCGAATCGTTTACGGGTGGAAATTATGAATCACCCTACACCCTTAAAAAAATCAGCGATTATTGGTTCACCCAGGGAATTAACCGTTTAGTATTCCATACCTCCGCGCACCAACCTCTCGATACCAAGCCCGGCAACACCATGGTTGGGACCCACATAAACCGGAACATCACCTGGGCAGAAAAAGCCGCTCCATTCATGACTTATCTTGCCCGGAATTCCTACATGCTCCAAAAAGGGCTGTACGTGGCCGACATCGCTTATTTGCTTAATGAGGGGGCTCCTTCGACAATGCCTTTCTGGGGCGCCGGCTTGCAACCTGCCTGTCCGGAGGGTTATCAATTTGATTACTTTAATGCCGAT
>JAUZOX010000011.1 GCA_030706265.1 Bacteroidota bacterium
AATATTTCAAAGAGGTCGCCTTTTTCCAAATGGCTGGGACAGGCAGGATAACCGGGTGCAGGACGAATTCCCTGGTATTCTTCTTTCAGCATCTGTTCGAGGGAGAACTTCTCATCAGGAGCGTACCCCCAAAACTCCCTGCGGACCCTGTCGTGCAGCAGTTCCGCAAAGGCCTCTGCCAAGCGGTCGGCCAGTATCTTTAACATAATGCTGCTGTAATCATCGTTATCCGCTTCAAATTGTGCGCTCCATTTTTCCAGGCCGATCCCGGCAGTGACGGCAAAAAAGCCCATGTAGTCGCTGACTCCGCTTCCCGCGGGTGCGACAAAGTCGGCAAGGCACAAATTGGGAACACCCGGGTCTTTCTTTTCCTGGTTTCTAAGGAAATGATAGGTTTGCAACTTCTGGCTCTTTGCTTCATCGGCAAAGATTTCAACACTATCACCCACAGACTGGGCAGGATAGATGCCAAAAGTGGCATTTGCTGTAAGCATCTTACCGTTCAAAATCCGCTTTAACATCGCCTGCGCATCCTGAAACAGTTTTTTGGCTTCTTCACCCTTGATAGGATCTTCAAAAATGGCAGGGTACTTGCCCGACATCTTCCATGCATAGAAAAAGAAGGTCCAGTCGATATACCGGCTGATTTCTTCGAGGGAATAATCGTTGATCGATACTGCTCCCAACTGGTGCGGCCTGACTGGTTTATACGTTGTGAAGTCGGGAACGAATTTATTGTCACGGGCTGCAGCAAGTGTGATATATTCTACATCCGAGCGTTGATTTTCAATCTTATGGCGTAAATCGTCGTATCGTTGCTTCAATGAGCTAACAAATGCAGGACGTTGATCGGAAGACAAAAGCGCTGCCACCACCCCTACTGCTTTTGACGCATCACGTACATGAACAACGGGGGCCTGATAGGAAGGGGCTATTTTAACCGCTGTATGAACCTCTGAAGTTGTGGCCCCCCCAATGAGCAAGGGAATATTGAATCCCTGGTTCTGCATTTCCTTGGCGACATTGGTCATCTCTTCAAGCGAAGGAGTGATCAGTCCGCTCAACCCGATTATATCCACATGATGTTCGCGGGCTGCATCCAGAATAGTTGTGGCCGGGACCATGACACCTAAATCAACGATCTCATAGTTATTGCATCCCAATACTACACTCACGATGTTTTTTCCGATATCGTGCACATCACCCTTGACGGTTGCCATTAAAATACGGCCAGCCTTCCGGGCTTCTCCTGCTTTTTCGGCTTCAATGTATGGCAGCAAGACGGCTACGGCCTTCTTCATAACCCGGGCACTCTTCACAACCTGGGGCAGAAACATCTTGCCAGCACCAAAGAGATCACCTACGATGTTCATGCCATTCATCAAGGGCCCTTCGATAACATCCAATGCACGCGGATAATTTAAACGCGCTTCTTCAATATCTTCGTCAATATATTCGGTTATCCCCTTTATCAATGCATGAGCAAGCCGTTTAGCAACAGGTTCGTTGCGCCATTCTGCTTCGACGACTTCCTGTTTGCCCTTAGCCTTCACGGTCTCGGCAAAAGAGATCAATCGCTCCGTAGCATCAAGCCTGCGATTAAAAATCACATCCTCAACCAGCTCAAGTAATGCGGGATCAATTTCATCATAAACCTGCAAAACGCCGGCATTCACGATGGCCATATCCAATCCGGCTTTCACGGCATGATACAGGAAAACCGAATGCATGGCTTCGCGAACCGTGTCGTTACCTCTGAACGAAAACGAGAGGTTACTGATGCCTCCGCTGACCTTGGCATAGGGCAAATGTTCCTTTATCCAGGTAACCGTATTTAGGAAATCGATCGCGTAATTATTGTGTTCCTCGATGCCGGTAGCTATTGTTAAGACATTGGGATCGAAGATAATATCTTCAGGATGGAAATGAATCTCTTTTGTCAGGATATCATAGGCACGCTGACAAATTGCAATGCGCCTTTCATAAGTGCTGGCCTGCCCCTGTTCGTCAAAAGCCATCACTACTGCGGCGGCGCCATATTGTTTGACTTTGGCAGCATGGTTTTTGAACACCTCTTCTCCTTCCTTCAGGGAGATGGAATTGACAATTGCTTTGCCCTGTATACATTTCAAACCTGCCTCGAGCACACTCCATTTTGAAGAGTCGATCATGACCGGCAGGCGGGCGATATCGGGTTCAGACTGCATCAGATTGAGGAAACGTACCATTGACTTTTCCGAATCAAGCATGGCGTCGTCCATGTTCACATCGATGACCTGCGCTCCCCCATCAACCTGGCTTCGGGCTATGGAGATGGCTTCTTCGTACTTTTCTTCCGCAATGAGCCTTGCGAACTTGCGGGAACCCGAGACGTTTGTACGTTCTCCGATATTGATAAAATTACTGCCTTCAAATACCTGAAGCGGTTCAAGCCCGCTTAAACTTAGTTTCGGCTCTATAGACGGAAGCTGGTGGGGCTTTGCCTGAGCGGCCACCTTGGCCAGCTCACGAATGTGGGCCGGAGTAGTGCCGCAACACCCTCCGATGATATTTACATTTCCGGCATCAGCCATCTTTTTGACCTCCAGCGCCATTTGTTTGGGCGTTTGGTCATACTGTCCGAACTGATTGGGAAGTCCTGCATTAGGATAAGCGCTGATGTTAAAAGGAGCCTTATGGCTGAGTGTTTCAATATGAGGACGCATCTCCTTTGCGCCCAGAGAGCAGTTAAAACCTATGCTCAACAGGTCGGCATGAGATACTGAATTCAGAAAAGCTTCTACGGTCTGCCCCGAGAGGGTACGGCCGCTGGCATCGGTGATGGTTCCTGATACCATCAAAGGCATCCGGATGCCTCTTTTTTTCAGGGCATCTTCTATGGCATACAAAGCGGCCTTTGCATTGAGCGTATCAAAAATGGTTTCGAGCAACAACAAGTCCACCCCTCCATCGAGCAATCCTTCAATCTGCTCCGAATAGGCATCAGCCAGATCGTCAAAGGTAACCGCCCTGAATCCCGGATCGTTGACATCGGGTGACATTGAAGCCGTCTTATTGGTAGGGCCCAATGAACCGGCCACAAAAACCTGCTTCTCCGGATGGGATGTCTGGAATTGGTTGACGGCAGCCCTGGCCAGCCGGGCAGCTTCCAGATTCATCTCGTAGACCAGGCTTTCCAATTGATAGTCAGCCATGGATATCCGGTTGGCATTGAAAGTATTGGTCTCAATGATATCCGCACCGGCTTCAAGATACTCCAAATGAATGACTTGAATGATATCGGGTCGGGTGAGTGTGAGCAGGTCGTTGTTTCCTTTGACATCTGCAGGGTGATTTCTAAACCGCTCTCCCCTATAATCAGCCTCTTGCAATTTGTACTGTTGGATCATCGTCCCCATGGCCCCATCCAGCACTAAAACCCGGCGTTTCAGTTCACTATATATATCACCTTGTCGTTGAGTCATCTTGAATATCTGTTCTAAAATAAAGTACAAAGGTACAACACTTTGTAGAAGAAACCCTTGATGACACTGCAAATAAACCCTATGCAACAAAGTCATTGTTTCAAAATCATTCAATTTCAATTAGAAAAGAATTATTCAAATTTGATTATCTGAGTGTAAAACCTTAATTTTGCAGCCCAAAAATTAGATATATTTCATGGAAAATTCAATGGTGAATACTAAACCTCAGTACAAAGTAGCAGATATCGCGCTAGCTGACTGGGGCCGTAAAGAAATAGAGATTTCAGAAAAAGAAATGCCGGGTTTAATGGCAGTACGCAAAAAATATGCAGGGAAGAAACCCCTCAAGGGTGCGCGTATAATGGGTTCTCTCCATATGACCATCCAGACTGCCGTTCTGATCGAAACACTGGTCGAGCTCGGAGCAGAAGTACGCTGGTGCAGTTGCAACATCTTTTCCACACAGGATCATGCAGCCGCAGCCATTGCAGCAGCAGGAGTTCCGGTTTTTGCATGGAAGGGGGAATCTTTGGATGAATACTGGTGGTGCACAGCCCAGGCACTTTCCTTCCCCGGTGATAAGGGTCCTAACCTGATTGTTGACGATGGTGGCGATGCTACCCTGCTCATCCACCTGGGGTATGACATTGAAAATGATTCAAAGCTGCTTGAGTATCAGCCCCAGAATGCTGAAGAAGCAGGTATCTATAAGACGCTTCGCGAACAATATGTAGAAGATGCTACACGCTGGCATCGTACTGTTAAGGAGTTGAAAGGTGTTTCGGAAGAGACTACTACGGGAGTTCACCGCTTGTACCAAATGCATGAAAAAGGCAGACTGCTTTTCCCCGCGATCAATGTGAACGACTCTGTGACCAAGAGCAAATTTGACAACCTGTATGGTTGCCGTGAATCTCTGGCAGATGGCATCAAACGTGCTACCGATGTGATGATCGCTGGTAAGGTTGTTGTGGTTTGCGGTTATGGTGATGTTGGTAAAGGTTGCGCCCGTTCAATGAGGGCTTACGGTGCAAGGGTCATCATTACAGAAATCGATCCAATCTGCGCTCTTCAGGCCGCGATGGAAGGCTTTGAAGTTATGACCGTCGAAGATGCACTACCCGAAGGGAACATTTATGTGACCACAACCGGTAACCGGGATATCATCACACTGGACAACATGCGCAAGATGAAAGATCAAGCCATTGTCTGCAACATTGGCCACTTTGACAATGAAATCCAGGTCGACAAACTGAATGCCGCTCAGGATTTCACCCGCGTCAACGTTAAGCCACAGGTTGATCAGTATTACCGTCCCGATGGAACTTCCATCTTCCTGCTGGCAGAAGGCCGTCTCGTAAACCTTGGTTGTGCCACAGGTCATCCTTCATTCGTGATGAGCAATTCATTTACCAATCAAACACTGGCACAGCTGGAACTGTGGCAAAATGACCTTGCCGTTGATGTTTACCGTCTGCCAAAGCATCTGGATGAGGAGGTAGCACGCCTGCACCTCGAACAACTGGGCGTAAGACTGACCGTGCTCAGACCCGATCAAGCCGAATACATCGGTGTTCCAGTTGAAGGACCTTATAAGGCTGAATATTACAGATACTAAGTCACTTTTTGTGATGCCTGAATAACTTCAGGAGTCATATTCTATGCTCATTATAAAACAAAAGAGAGTTGTTCGATGATCAATGTCATGACAACTCTTTTTTTATTTGTTGTGTATCCGTCAGTCCAACCCATCTCGCTGGCAGTTAATTGAAGTTATAGTTTTGTGATCAAAGACATAAGATGCAGAACGATATTAACACACTCCCGTCACCTCTCCCTGATCACTTCTGGGGGATAAATGGGGAGAGCCACAATATAGTTTTAATCAAGAAAACTATATTGTGGCTCTCCCCATTATTTCCATTATTTCGTTGATTTATTCTTTGAATCCTGATCAACGACCAGCTTGTTGGGCAGAGGATCACCATCGGCGCGATAATTCCAACCACAGGCATCAGATGCGACAGGTTTGTTATTGCGGAAAGCGATGGTTAGGATGCGGTTCGGACCGGGAATCAATTCAATGTCCGGCCAGATAAATCGACAATCGGTAAAAGCTTTTCTCCCGAGCGAAACCCCATTCAACCAAACTTCGACTTCGTTGCAATTGGAATAAATCCTGAGATCTGTCTTGGGCACTGAACGGTCGCTAAACCGCTTGCTGTTGATGTGAACCATGGGCTTGGTTGTCCAGTTGGCCTGAAACCAGTAAAAGGCATCCTTCCTTGTCTGGCGGTCGTATGTAACAAGCCCCTTATCGTTGCGACCGGCAATATCTCCCTCTAAACGGCCGCTGGAGGCAAAATCAAACATATTCCAGATGAACGTGCCCCAGATCCATGGTCTTGCTTTGATTTGCAGCCAAGTTTCTTCCAGTAATATGCTCTGCCCCTCTTCGGGATGCCAGGAGCCCCTGGCTTGGATGATGCGGACAGGAGGGTTTTGCTCATGCTGCGAAATGCCTGCGCCTGCGCCGTATTCACTTACCCCTATACATCGTTCCGGATAAGCTGTGTGAAAGGCGTCCATCCACTTACCGAAGTCTGCGTATTCGGGATCATGATACCATCCATAGTATTTGTTAACAGCGAAAATGTCGGTGTGAAAATTGCGAGGGTCTTCCGCAGTGTGATGTGAGGCGTAAGTAGATAAACGGGCAGGATCCTCATCGTGCGCAATGCTGCTCAATTCAACCAGGAGACCGTTACAGAGGTTTCCCATCGTATCGCCTACCATACCACTGGTCTCATTGCCGATGCTCCAAAAAAAGATTGATGGGTGATTGAAGTTCTGGCGAATGAGCTCGCGGAGTTGTTCCTTCGCATTGGCGCGACCGGCATCCGTTTCCGGGGCTTTCCCTACAAAAGCAAGTTCCGCCCATACGATGAGTCCTTCCTGGTCGCTAAGATCGTAAGAAAACTGATCGTGCTGATAATGGCACATGCGTATGGCGTTCGCGCCAAGTTCCTGCAAGATCTTGAAATCATCGGCTATGTCCTTGTTATCAATCGCCCAGCCCTTGTCTTGCTTGTCCTGGTGGCGATTGACACCGTGCAATTCAACATGCTGGCCATTGAGGATAAATCCCTGATTCGGTTTTACCGCATACGAACGAATACCCAGTGGCTGCTCGACTGCGTCGAGTATCTTGCCGTTAGCGTCTACCAGATCCACCGTGGCGTGATAACAATAGGGATCGGCAACACCATTCCACAAGTGCGGCCGGGCCACCTGAAGGTTGAGTCGAACTTTGTTGGAAGATTTTGCGTTGATGGTAGTTAGTGAGGTGGCGTCCTTGATCATCCGGCCAGCGGCATCGCGGATGACAACGTGGACTTTTCCGGAGAATTTTCTATCGGAATCATTGGTAAACTCCGCCCGCACGTTTACGTCTGCGTCATTTGTGGTAACGTTTGGTGTAGAAAAGTACACTCCCGGAGATGCATGATCAAGTGTGGCAATGTGCAACGGTTCGGTTAACAGCACGCGAACCTTGCGGTATATGCCGCCAAAATGCGTGAAGTCGCCATTGCGCGGCACGTAGTCGCTCGGGGCATTGTTTACACGCACGGCCAGTAAGTTGTCCCTGGAGAAATCCACAAGGTCGGTCACGTCAAAGCGGAAGCGTGCGAATCCACCAATGTGGCTTCCTGCTTCCTTCCCGTTGACGAATACTTTTACCTCTTTATTCGCACCATCGAACTCAAGCAACACGCGTTTCCCTCTGGCTTCCAGCGGCAAGCTCAAATGGGTGCGATACCAGCCCGTACCTCTGAAATATCCTTTTTCTTTACCCAAGGCAAATCCTTCACCATCAAATGCATTCCAGGTATGCGGTAGACTCACTTGTTCCCAGGCGCTGTCATCAAACAAAGTAGCCGCCGGTTCATTGGCATCTTCCCGCAACTGGAACTTCCAGCCCGCATCCAATGGGATCGTCTTTCGTGGAGATTTTGCGACAGAGGAAGGTGCTTCGGCTTGGATAACCTTCACCGTCTGGCTCATAGCGGCCGTGAAAGGAGAAAAGCTCAATGCCCCAAAGAGAAGAGCCATGGGGAAAAGGAATTTTAGTCTAATAATTTTCATAAAAAAACCTCAATTTTATAATTCTCATTTTAGAAACTGTGTAAATTTAACATAATATTGTGTTTGATCAATTGTTATATCGTGATAACTTCAAAAGGCTTACATCAATTCAGGTTATTCAGTTCAAATGTAAATATATGTGCATTTTTCAGGTTTTAAACATTATTATATTGTTCATTTTGCAAAGTGAAAATATATTATACTTCAGGAGTTAAGGCTTATCGGGTTATTGACTACCTATAAATTGTAAAGGCATCTATGTTTACGAAATCCGAACTCTTGTTAACAATCCTGATGGTGTGTTGGCCTGAGGACATTCCATGCACACTGAACACGCTGATTTGTGCTAGACGTGGAAAATCTGTCACTTTTAGATTCACACTACCACGTTGCAAGCCATCAATGAAAACATCAATATTTCCCTGATCGAAGTATTTTTCAGAAAGTAATTCAATTCCTGTACCGGTGAATGTGTATTCAGCGGCATCCCCAGGTGTATTGCTATAATGAGTGTCATCCAGAAAATCATGGAATCCACGTTTGCTACCAACCAGCCAGTTTCCATTGTAGTGGATTGTCGAATCGTTGTCATTGACCATCATGGATTGAGGCAAAGGTTTGGTTTTCAGGATCAGTGGAATACGCCACATTTTATACAAACCATTCGGTTTGTCCTGAAAAGGACAACCTGAAGTAAAAAGTTCTATTTTTACGTCGTCACCATCTCGTTCCTGATATTTTGCGCAGAGATTTGGTCCGTACATATGTCCTCCTACAATAAATGAATCATCTAATGAGGATATAAAGGTCCACGGACCCCATGGATGTTCTGCCTCATAAAAATCGTAAGTAATCAGGCCGGGTTGAAACCATTTCTTCAATGTAGGGGTGATATACCAGGACACAAGCATATAACGGTTTAATGAGGGTATAAAAGTTGGGGCAGTCCATCCCAACTTGGCTGGCTGGCTGAGTATCGGTCTTGCTTTGGCAATATCCATTGTCCATGAACTATTTTTTAAACCTTTACCTCCGCTATAATAGGTCCAATCAGCAGGATTTAGCTTAGATAGATCAGTACGCCTCACCCGGGCAAGGATAAAATCGTCTCCCCCGTTCCAAAAGCCATTATTAGAAATCACATAGGCAAATTTGTCGGCATTGTCCTGTTTTACCTGACCACCGTTTCTGCCATAATGGATAAAACCTGGAGCCCCAAAACGGTTACCGGGCCACATTGGGAAATTGAAGTTCTCCTTTTCATTTCGGTTCCATGTTAGTCCGTGGTCAGTAGACTTGATCAGACTGGTGTTAATGGAGGTTTGACGCATCAAGAGATCCCTGGATTTATTACCGTAAAAAAAAATTACAAACGACAAAAGTATAGAAAACCCCATCGATGCATTCTTGTCCTGTTACTTTCCAACTCGAACTATCCTTTTCCATTGCGCCGGGTTTACCATATTCATCCATCGGGTTAACCAGATATCCTTTCAAACTTAACAGGTCAGAACCCATGAGCTTGTTCAAACAAAAATTTCTGCCCTGTGTGCCGAAACCGTGTCCATCGCAATTAAAATGATAAAGGTTGTCATCGTCTGCCCAAAACGGATCAGCAGTATCTCCATTTGAGTCATCCCATTTCTGCAGATGATTTAAATCAGGAATTACTTTAATAATTGGTGTTGTCTTGTGTGTCGAAGAAGAGGAAATGACAGCATTTTGGGACTCAGCCACAACGCTATGTATTAAAAACAGGACAAGAAACATATGTATTAACTTTTTCATTTATTTCACTTCCAGTATTACTTTTTTAAGATCAACAGAATTAGTTCCCACCATTAATTCAAAAGCACCAGGCTCAACAACCCATTTTTCGTTCCAGTATTCGAGTTGTTTTTTCCCAATTTCGAATCGGATCGTTTTACTCTCACCAGCTTTTAAGAATACTTTCTGAAAACCTCTTAACTCCTTTAACGGTCGAACAAACTCAGAAACCAGATCGTGGATGTATAACTGAACAACTTCTTCTCCATCCATATTTCCAGTATTTTTTATTGTCATTGTAAGTGCTGTTTTTCCATCTGGAGAGATGGTTTTGTCTTTTAATTTAATTTGATCAATTGCAAAAGAGGTGTAGCTTAGCCCATAACCGAAAGGAAAAAGAGGTTCCGGATCTGATTGGAAGATTTTTCTGGGACGACCAGTCTGCAGTTTGTTATAAAAGAGTGGGACTTGACCTACATTTCTTGGAAAAGTAATTGGAAGTTTTCCAGAAGGGTTCACTTTACCAAATATAATATCAGCCAATGCGGTCCCGGTTTCTTGTCCCAAATACCATCCTTCCAGAATCGCTGGTATTTTTTCAGCAATCCATTCAATAGACATGGGACGACCATTTAGTAAAATGACGACACAGGGTTTACCAGTAGCATAAATAGCCTGCACCAGATCCATTTGTCTTCCAGTTAAATTCAGATTATCTGCATCTTCATTTTCACGACAGGTTTCTTCAGAGCCCCCTAAAGCAAGTATACAGATATCTGATTGTTTGGCAAGCTCTACGGCAGCCGGTATAAGATTGGTTGAATCATTCATGATGTCACAGCCTTTTGCAAATCGAACATCAGATTGAGAACCAGCGAATTTCTTTATTCCTTCAAAAATTGAAACATAATATTTAGGCTGTGCAGAATAACCACCAAGCCTCATATCAACTGCATTTGGGCCAATAATTGCTATTTTTTTATATTTTGAAAGATTTAAGGGAAGCAAATGATTTTGATTCTTTAATAATATTGTAGCCTTATGTGCTACTTCTAATGCCAGATCCTGATGGGATTTATCATAAATTATTTCTTTATAGTCTTTACGAGGTTCTCCAACATATGTAGCCTTTTCATAGTGTTCTGCATCTTCCTGAGATAGACTTCCGGAAGGACGGTTTTCAGGATGCTTTATTAGGTCGAATTTCTCGTTTACAGGAATATCAGATTCAAATAAACCAAGGGAAAACTTAGCCCGTAAAACCATGGTTACAGCATTATCAACAAGTCTTTCCGATATTTGTCCATTGTGAACTGCCTGAATCAGATTGTCTCCAAACATTCGGAAATCAGTCCAACCTTGAGACATTGATAACTCTTCATAAACACCTGCTTCAAGTGCTTTTTTTGCCACAGCGATAAAATCCGGCTGGTAATTAAAGGTAGTTTTCATTGCACGAATATCATTATTATCTGATACAACCAGTCCGTTCCAATGATATTGATTACGAAGAATATCTATCATGATATGCTTGTTCCCATGACAGGGTATTCCGTTTAGAAGGTGATGGGCCGGCATAATACTTCCTACTCCCGCATTTTCAATTGCCATTCTAAATGGATATAAATGAACATTTTGAAGAGTATATTCAGAAACATACATTGATGCACCGTTTCCTCCGGCCATAGGTTCGCCATCGGCCACAAAGTGTTTAGCAGTAGCTATGATATGGTTTCTATCGAAACGTTCATTCCCTCTTCCTTGTAATCCATTAATATATGCGGCTCCAATATTTCCTACCAAAAAAGGATCCTCACCAAAGCTCTCTTCTGTTCTGCCCCATCTAACATCTCTCACCACAGAAAGCATTGGGGTAAAACAGTGGTGAATGCCAAAAGCCCTGGATTCTTTTGCAACCACGTTCCCCATACGTTCAATTAATTCAGGATCCCAGGTACTTGCCATAGCAATAGCCTGGGGAAATACTGTTGCCTGTTTCATGCGTATACCATGTAAACATTCATTTGCACTCAAATTTGGAATTCCCAGTCTTGCATTTGCATTGGGATACTCACTGGGCAGCTGAAAAACCTTTTCTTCGAGCGTCATTTGATTGATCAGCTGTTTGATCCTGGCGTCATATTTATCAGGGAAAACAGGAATTTGAGCTTCTATTACTCCAACTGTGAAAAGCAGAATCCAACTTAATAGTAATTCCATTTTCATTTTTGTATTATTTACTTAATACCATTCATAGAATCTAATCCGTTAGAGTGCAGATAATCATACAAATAGAATCTTCTGTGTAATTTAAATACATATATTCTGATCCCTTTTACTATTTATAAAACCCAAACTTTATAATTTCAGTAAATCAATTCCCGAGTAATTAAAGATTTTTTGCAAATGATGAAGGTCTTGTAAATATCTTTAAATTGAACCCATTCCAATTTGTATCCAAAATGTTATCTTTAACTGTAAATTCCGGTTTAGTTTCAAGGAATAGATCTTTTGAAGTTCCAATCGAAAATGTAAAACCAAGTACAGCTTCCTTCATTGTTTTCAAATCAAATTCCTTATCCTGACCTGAATAGACAACATAATCGATCCAGGATGACTTATTGTCGCCCCCTTTCTCCCAATGGCCTTTCATATTTTCAAACCCTGCATAAAAGAGTTGAAGATTAAACTGAAGATGATCAATTGTAATCTTGAGAGGGTCGTATATATGGTTTGGGATGGTAAGATTTTCTGGATTCAGGTAGTTTCCAAATTCAAATCGTAACCTGAGATCCTTTGCTTTAAACTTTCCGGTTTTAATTTGATCAATACTGATGTGCTTGTCACCTCCATTCAGGATAAAATTGATTCCAGCCAGTATGTTATTCTCCTTTTGCTGACTATAAAAGCTTGCAGAGCTAAAATCATAAGAATCATGCAAAAAGCGAACCTGAAGGTAAGAGGGTTTCGCAATTGTTCCCCAATAGGCTATAAATGGTCGACGTTGATTCCATAAGCTGGATCTGCTGGCCGAGGCCAAGGTGTATGTGTCTGTCAAATAAGTAGTTCCCTTAATAACGGGTTCCGATTTTTCGAAAAGATCGACTTCTGTTCTTGGATATTTGGGTGTCAAAAAATAGGGCAATAAATAGCTTGGAATTTCATGTTTTACTTTTTTATCAATGGATTGTTCATTATAGCCTAAATCAATCTTGCCATTTGAAGCTTGTTTCAGTAAACCATAAAAATTTGATTTTATCAGGGAACTGTATGACCTGCTATGTGGACCTGCCCATTGACCGGTAGGTTGATGAAAATGATGGGCAATGATGTTCCATCCAATTGCATAAAGTGAATCGATCATGGGTTTAGCTTCACTGTTTGTGATATGCCTTTTCATTCTAGCCAATTCATCCAAGGCTAAAGGAGTATAGTTAGGGCTATTGTACTCTGAAAAGCCACCCTTCTCAAGCGTATAATTATAAAATGTTTTTAATCTTTGTTGAGCATATGTCTTCAAATCAGGTATGTCAAGCAAATGAGCAGTCACATAAGTTACATAAGTGCCCATTATGGCGATATTAGTATATCCAGGACCGATATTCCTTTTTTGAATAGAACGGGCAGCACAAATAAGAGACTGTTCTATTTTGGGTTTCAATGATTTCGGAATCACAGCTTCATGATCCAACAATATATCAAGAAGGCTAACCCCATTAAAATCGGCCCAGTTAAAATCGGGTGGCGACTTTTTTGTAGCTAAAGGCTCTTCCAAATAATAGGGCCATATACCACATGTCGGAGAAAATTTGTTAGTATCCTGAAGAGTAATCGTTTTTTCTATAATTTCAAAAGCCCTTTGAGTATACTTTTCATCGTCAAGATCCAACAAAGCCACTGCATATGCCAAAGAAGCCCTTACTTCATGATATATTCCAACTTCAGCATCGGTATGATAATTGTAACCGTTTATCTTAGTTGTCACCATCTTCTCCTTATCATCATATCTTGCACTGTATTGCTGAATTAATTTCTTCAGATCCTGCTTTTCATTTTCCGATAACCTTACAGGCCGATAAGAGATAAATTGACTTTTGTTTATTTGTGCTGTCGCACTCAATATCAAAAGACAGTAAGCAATGATCAATAGAGTAGGTTTCATTCTCTCAAAAATTAAGTTATGAACCGGGCATTCAAAGGAGTTCCCTGCGACCGATTTATTACAAATTATGTTCGTATGAACATTTTGCTTTCGGGATTTTTTTGTCAAATATAAGACTTAGCAGTAATTAAATGAGGTACCCGATTGTCTTCCAAATCGGATACCTCATTATAAAAAAGCATATTCTTCCAAACTACCTTGGAATCACTTTCACTTTTACTTGCCTTACGACTTTTTTCGTTTTATCAATATCCTGATTTATGGCAACAAATGTTGCTAAATAGGTACCCGGGGTTTTGTAATATGTTATAGGAACTGCATTAAAACGGGTCAATGAAGTATTGGTCGCCCCTTTTATAGTAACGCCAAAATCGGGTTTCACTTGTTTAACACTGACCTTTGAGGTTATAACCCAATCATCGTTATCAGGATTATTGACGGAAGGTCCCGGGTCAAAGATAAGCGGATAACCACTTGCAATAGTAATGCCATTTGGTGTTTTCAAAGCAGATGCAGCGGATATATTTGCAGCACCTACATTCCATACATTATAACCTGTAGTTGTATCATTTTTCATGCTACATTGAACCCACCCGGTATATTGAAATGCAGATGTAGCGGTTCCAGCTGCGGTTTGAGGTGCAGCAAACAAGCCGGTTTTGGTGCCATCAGGCAGAATATGAATCAGCGTAAATCCTTGTATTTTCCATCTTTGCTGGGCTGCAGTACCTTTTTTTCCGATATACCTAAATGCAATATTGATAGAATCTACATTTTTAAAATCGAACAGATTAATGGAGTCGGAATTCACAAAGTTATTAGATACCGTTGCAGGCCATTTGGTATTTCGGCTTGTTATATCGGTCCAGGTTGCTTTGAGAATACTGGCTTTATCATACCCTTTAAGATTAGAAGAAACAAGTAATCGCAAGGAATCGCCATTTGTCAAAACACCTTGTTGTAAAGATGATTGAAAAAACAGTTTTGTATATCCCGAAGTATCTGAAGTTCTATTCGCATAGGCATAGCGCATACCTACTTCGCCTGAATAAAAAACAACCTGATCAGGATGTCCGGCCATATTAAATTTAACGGTATCACCGACCCTAAAAACGGTGTCCGTAGTAGCCACTGTAAAGTCATCAGGAGACACTATTGTTGTTTTAGCGCAATTATAAAAAACAAAAGTCCCCAGTAAGGTTATAATTGTGAATAAGATATGTTTTTTCATCTTGTTTATTTTTATAATTTGAGAAACCTTTATGTAGCTTTTAAATTGAATTGATTTCAAATCTTACGAATAAAAATGATTCTAAATTTAAAAGTGATACAAGATTAAATTACCAACCCGTATTTTGAGTTAACTGATTATCATACTGCAATTCATTATAAGGGATTGGAAACAATAAATACTTAACAGGGTTTGTTAAAAAATTTAACGCAGATGCATTTGCAGCTGTCAGATAACCAGAAGGTGAATTGGCTGTGTTATCGCTAATCACATTCTGCATTGCTGTTTGTATGGCCCCCCAACGGATCAGATCTTCATGGCGTACCCCTTCAAAACAAAGTTCCCGGGCTCTTTCATCCATGATATCCTGCATTGTAAAAGTAGCAACATCAAATCCAGGTACAGGATTAGTAACAGAACTGTATCCATATGCTCTCCTTCTAACCTGATTGAAGTATTCGACAGCCTGGGCACTTGGGGTTCCATTTGCCTTCAAATCTGCTTCAGCATACATCAGCAAGACATCTGCGTAACGAATAATCGGGAAATTGCAGGAAGTATAATTCTGTTGCCGAATAGGAGGCAAATTGATTTCATATTCACGTCTCCATTTTGCAATTGGGTGATCATAGATAGTAGGATAACCTGAGCCCCCTTTTGTGATATTAATAGCAGTAACTTTTCCACCACTAACCACAGCTGTTGCAGTTGCGACATTGTTGCCAGTAACTGCTTGTGTTGTACCAACAGCCGTATTATATGCATTAAAAGTGATTGTTGGCGCTGTAGTATAACCTGAACCCGGATTGTCTATAACAACGGAAGTAATGGCCCCTGTGCTGGATGTGTAAGCAGTTGCAGAAGCGCCGGTGCCAACTCCTGTTATACCGACCTGCAAAACAGGATACTGGGTTGTGGTATATATAGGTGAAGCGGCTGTACCTGTATTTTTATAGATATATGGTCCAAAAACCCAATCGCGACGCAAATCACCAGATCCATATAATTTATAAAGTCTTGAAAATCCACGATAAGTACCACTCGAATAACCTATTAGAGAACCGGCTGTTGCATCCGGACAAGTTACCCCCATCAATGCGCCCAATTGTTGAGTAACACTATACCCAGTGGCGCTATAGGTGCCGGATGTGTTCGATTTAGATAGAAATGCAGCATCCCATATTCCCTCCGTGATATTTTTATCGTTCATATTGTTTTGCATATTATTGATAAACAATCTGCTATAAGCCGGAGTGACTATTGGGGTAGGGTTATTGAGTATCGTAATAGATACAGGATTTGTATTTAATGAATGGATATTCGAATTAATAACCTTTTGAGCCCATGCTAAAGCGTCTTTGTATTTAGAAACATCATTAACCGGATTACCCGCCATGGATAAACAAACCCTGGCCAATATGGCTTCAACGGCCGATTGGGTTACCACTGTAGTTGATTGAGCTTTTGGCATAGTTTGGACCAAGGTATCCGCCTTCATCATATCTTTTAATATATATGCATAGACATCCTTGGTTGGAGTATTGGGAAGATTAAAATTGGTACCCATATCATCCGAGATTTGCGTCTTTAAAGGAACATCACCAAAATTAGAGACCAATAAATAGTAATAATAGGCTCTTAAAAACAGCACCTCTCCTGTATACCTCTTTTTCTTTGCAGGGTCTGCAAATGGAGTTTGGTCAATTACCTTTAAAACGATATTAGAGCGTTCTATTCCGGCATATAAATTTTTCCAAAAGGTTAAAAAATTGGCATCCTGACTTGAACCATTATATAAAGCCGGTTGATTGGTTGTCGTGGCTGTTACACCGGTACGAAATCCCTCATCTGTTCCTGAACCCAAATAGCCCCATATACCCTGAGCATATAATTGATCTGTTTCTAACACATTGTATACAGCTGCAACCTGAGCATCAATTTGTGCTTCAGTAGCAAATGTCGTCGGCCTGAAAAAAGCAGGGGTTAAACTCACATCCTTGTTACAGGACGTTCCGGTTAAAACCAGTAATAGGGTAATAAAAGTAAGTTTTATAATATTTTTCATACAATATTTTTTAAGATTGATTTGTCTTTTTCAAATTTAAAAAGTGACGCTTAAACCAAAATTAATAGTTACAGTGCGGGGATAAGGGCAATAGTCATATCCGGGAGACAAGGCTGTATAACTACTGCTAGGTTGAACATATGAGTATCCGGTACCCATATTGGCGGCAGCTACTGCTGTAGAGGAACCGGAACTACCCCATGGACTTCCTGCAGGATTCATAGATCTGAAATTTGAAACCTCAGGATCAATTCCAGTATATTTGGTAAGGGTCCAGAGATTTTGAGCGGAAGCAGTAAATCTCATATTCTGGATATGCATTTTTTTAACTATTTCCTGGGGTATGGTGTAACTTAACGAAACCGTTTTTAATCTTAAAAATGAGCCATCTTCAATCAACCTTGATGATATTCTGGATGTGTTATCAATATCCTGTTTTGCATTTCTGGCACGGGGAATATCGTTCGAAGGATTTGTTGGCGTCCAACGATCAGCATAAGATGCAAATTGGTTTCCGTATGTGAAATAACCTCCTGTTTGATCAAACACCCATTCATTCGCATTCATAATGTCATTGCCATAACTCCAAGTGAAGAATACGTTTAATGATAAATTCTTATACGAAAAAGTGTTGTTGAAACCACCGGTGTGTATTGGTAAAGGATGACCTATTACTGTCTGATCGTTTACATCTATCTTCCCATCGCCATTGACATCCACGTACTTTGCATCACCGGGTTGAACATTTGCGGAATAGGTCGGGATGCCATTTTTCAGAACATATGTTCCATTTGCGAACTTGTTAAAATCGCCGTATTGATAGCAACCGCCCCATTTATATCCGTAGAATTCGGCAATTGGGTCACCAACCTTAGCAATCCACCCGACTGGACCTCCATAAAGTCCGGTATTTGTGGTGCGAACTTCGTAACCTTGATAGAAATTAAGGATTTTACTTTTGTTAAAACTAATATTGAAACTACTGATCCATTGAAAATTTTTAGTTTTAATATTAAATGTATTCAAAGTTAATTCCAGTCCAGCGTTTCTGACATTTCCGGTGTTCTGGTATTGATTTACAGAACCAAATCCGGAAATTGCCGGAGTGGTTACTCCGAGTAGAAAATTTGTTGTTTTCTTTGTATAATAGTCCGCTGTGATGTTTACACGATCTTTGATAAAAGTAAGGTCTGTCCCCAAATCGATTTCTTTTGAGGTTTCCCAGGTCACATTGGTATTGCCCAGAAAATATGGCTGAATCCCAACCTGATAACTATTACTATATGGATATCCGACTGAGGTCTGTAAAGCACCGAACTGTGATAAATAGGCAAAATCATTTACCCTGTTATTTCCCACTGAGCCATAACTTAACCTAAACTTCCCATCACTTAGGATTGATTTCAAATTTTTCAGGAATGGTTCACTGGTAAATCTCCAGGCAAAGGCTCCTGAAGGGAAGTAACCCCATTGTTTACCGGGTGCAAATTTCGATGAACCATCACTACGCAAAGTTCCGGTGAAGAGGTATCGGTCTAAAATGGTATAGTTGACCCTTCCTAATAACGAATACATTTGCCAATATGACTTCCATCCGAGTGGTGAAGTTGCTGTACCTGTTGAAATGCCATACATTCCTAAATATTCATTTGCCTGTGGAATATTGATGACATTAAATTGATATTTCTCACTAGTTGCGTATTGGTATGTAAATCCTAAAAGGGCATCAAGTACCTGGTTCTTGAATATTTCCTTATGATAGCTTAAAGTGTTTTCATTAAGATAACTCTTGTTTTGAGCTTCACCATAAGCGGAATTTATTCCATTTGCATTTACATAAGCACCTGAACTATTTTTAAATAGGTTACCTTGTTGTGTATTTGAATTAAAAAATTGTTGAAATCCTGAACTTGTAGCATTATACCCACCAGATAATTTCAATTTAAAATTTTGCAAGAAGTTATATTCTAAAAAAGCATTGAGATATCCTGTATTATTGGTCGATACACGATATTCATTTTCAGCCTGAAGTAATGGATTTATGGTGTTATCTCCTAAAGTTTGAGTGGTACCATTATTAAAATCTGCAAAAGCGGTACTGTCAATGGCATTATTAATCAAATCCTGATTTTTTGTACCGGAAACCGGACGATATTTATACATGCCTTCAACAACACCTCCCCCCTGACCGGAGGAAGGAATAGTTCCATAAGACTTGGTAGTGGAATAGGATGCGGTAATACCGAGTTTAAGATTTTTATTCAATATTTGATCTAAGCTTATTTTGCCATCGTAACGAGTCATTCCTGTGTTTTTAATGATTCCTTTTTGGTCAAAATAGGATCCGGACATATTATACCGTGTATCAGCATTACCTCCCGTTATATTTAAATTATGGTTTTGGATGACACCGGTTTGTAACAACAGATCCTGCCAATCATACCCTTTTTCTGTTTTATAAGAATCCAATGTTATTCCATTTTCCGGGTCTAAATATATTTTATGAAAGCGGGTAACAGGATTGCTAGGAGTACTGGCAACACTATCGAGTTCCATTTGTAATTTCACAAATTGATAGGGATCCATCATTTTCAAACGATGCGTATCATATTGTAAAGAGGTTGAGTAACTATATGTAACGCGAGGTGCGCCTATTTTACCTCTTTTGGTATTAATGATAATAACTCCATTAGCACCTCTTGCCCCATAAATTGCGATTGAGGAGGCATCTTTTAAAACATCCATCGATTCAATATCATTTGGATTGATAGAATTGATGTCCATGTTTTCAACCGGAAAGCCATCAATTATAAACAAAGGCGAAGTATCCTGACTGAC